>CAYMMN010000013.1:0-19355 GCA_964391495.1 uncultured Flavobacteriales bacterium
AAATTACTGGTATATAAGAAGGCAACAATGTTCAATTCGAAAATTTATACTTTTCTAGTCTGCAATAAGTCTATTGACAAAGAATATAAAGATCAACTCAAACGGGCAGCATTCAGCATTCCTTTGAATATTGCAGAAGGATCAGGCCGGACATCAAAGGCTGACAGAAGGCATTTTTTTGTTATAGCAATTGGTTCAGCTTTCGAATGTATTGCAATCCTTGATCAGTTGAAAGCAATCAAGTTAATAACGGAAGAGGTTTATATGGAATTATATTCTATTGCTCTTGAAATGTCCAAAATGTTGTTTGGATTGGAAAAGACCATGAGATGAAATCTATTTTGATGGAATCTCACCTGATTACTTTGAAATTAACTTCAGATAAATTGCATGAACATTTAGTTTGTTTTGCATGGGATTATCTGGGCATAAGGAGATCACTCTTCCCCTCCCTCACATCCTCTGCATATACCAATTCAATTCCTTTTCCATTTTTTTGTAGTGTAAAAATGTCGTGATGTTTTTTTGGAGGCGGATGAAGGCTGTTTCGCTTTTGACTACGTAATCAAAGGCTTTGTGGTGCATACAGCTTACAGCGACTTCTATGCTGTCCTGAGAGGAAAGGATCACCACAGCGATATCTTCATTGATGGCTTTTATTTTGTCCAATGTTTCAATGCCGTTCATTGCATCCTTTTCAATACCATTCAAATGGTAATCGAGGATGATCACATCAGGATTGCTGCCTAAGTTTTCGATGCACAGTTCTCCGGTTGCAAATGTCTCGACCTGGAAGTCGGGATGGTGCATGAATTCAATTTCAAGCGATTTTAATAATACAGCATCGTCATCAACAAGGAAAAGTTTTATTTTTTCGTCTGTCATTTTTCGGAGTTTTGTAATCTGGAGTATTCTTCTTCGAGTTCTTTGCAGGCCTGGGAACAGATATTCTCAATCTTGAATACCATCTCTGCGATATCTTCCGATTCTTTTTGCAATGATGCGTGTTCCTGAATTTTTTTCGCCATATTTTCAAAATCTACACTCATTCCCATGATTGCGAATGAAGGAATAATCTTATGCGCGCTTGAATAAAGGGAGTCCCAATCCTGAGAGTGCAGACTTTGCTTCATGGTCTGGATCAAAGGCGGAGTTTGTTTCAAATAAATAGAAATCATTTCCATCATCAGATTTCTGTCTGATTTGGTTCGGTCCATCAGGTAACCGAGATTCACACATTTGGTAAATTTTATTTCTTCCTTTTTAGAAATATTCGTTTGGTTTTTGGTTTCAGTTTGATATACATACTCAACGATCTTGTTATACAACAATCTTTCATCAACCGGCTTCGCGATATAATCATTCATGCCTACTGATTTACACTTAGCCAAATCCACTGTAGTTACATCCGCTGTAAGAGCAATAATCGGGATACTTAAATGGAGCGTGTTCCGGATGTATTCTGTAGCATCAAAGCCATTCATTTCCGGCATTTGTAAATCCATCAGGACAATATCATATGATTGGACTTTAAGTTTTTCTATTGCAATTTTTCCGTTGGCTGCGATATCGCGTTTAAATCCGAAATCATCAAGAAGCGTTTTCATCAGCAGTTGATTGAGTGCAATGTCTTCAACCACCAAAACGCTGATGTTATTTAAATCTTTATTTACTTCGATATTTTCAATTATATTTTCAACTTCTGAAGTTGTTTTTTGGAAAGTGAGGACAAAGCTGAAGGTTGATCCAACATCTATTTTACTTTTTACATTAATGACGCCTCCTTGTGATTCTACAAGTTTTTTAACGATAGCGAGACCAAGTCCGGTGCCTCCATATAAACGTGAAGTTACACTGGAAGCTTGTTGGAAATTTTCAAAAATTTTATCCAGTTTAATATTTGTGATTCCAATGCCTGTATCACTAATTGAGAATTCAATAGTTGCATTTTCGGCATCTTCAGAGAGCAGTCGAGTGCTCATTTTTATTGTTCCGCTGGAAGTAAATTTTACCGCATTACTGACCAGGTTTAATATGATCTGGTGTAACCTGGCCGGATCTCCAAGAAGAGTACGGGGGATTTTTGAGTCGTATTCCTTTATCAGACTTAAGTTTTTCTCCTGAATTTTTGTTTCGAAAAGATTTAGCATCGCGGATATCGATGTTTCCATTTTGAATGGCGTCTTTTCAAAAGTCATTTTTCCGGAATCCACTTTGGCCAGATCAAGAATATCATTAATCAAAACAATGAGTGAATCACCACTCATTTTGATGGCTGTCAGATATTCTTTTTGTTTAGCTGAAAGATCAGTCTTGAGTAGCACTTTTGTGAACCCAATGATCGCATTCATTGGAGTGCGGATTTCATGACTCATGTTGGATAAGAACTGTTGTTTAGCCTTCATAGCGTTTTCCGCGATTTGTGTCGCACTTTCCGCTTTGATCTTTGCATCTTCTGCATTCATTCTTGCCTGTTCAGCAAACTGCATCGATTCAGTCAATTCTTTTTCAATTCTTTTTTGTTCGGTGATAACTCTTGCGACCACAACAGCCCCAATGACAATCCCACGTTCGTCTTTATAAACCGAACCATTAAACAAAACATCGGTCAATCCTTTATCTTTCATGGTAAGTGGGAAATCTTCCACTGAACCATTTTCGAAAATATGCTGATACCCTTCCTTTGCTTTCTCCGGTTCAGTGAAATAATCATAAAAATCAGAACCAATCATTTTTACTCTCGATACCTCTGTGATTTTCACAGAGGCATTGTTCATGTCTGTTATTTTACCTAACGCGTTAATTGTAAACAGGGGATCCCGATTGGCTTCGATCAGGCTCAATGAGTAACTGGATAATAATTTTTGAGCAGTTATATCTCGAGCTGCTATTACAATTCCGGCTACTTTTCCGGATATGTCTTTGTATATAGATCCATTGAAAAGAACATCTATTAATTGTCCGGATTTATTTCGAAGTGTTAGTTGAGAATCTACAACAAATCCTTTGGAAAATCCTTCCTTATATACTGCGCAGGCATTTATTGGATCAGTGAAATAGTCCAGGAAGTTTGAGCCATTTAATTCCTGCCGTGAAAACCCTGTTATTCTAATAGAGGCCTCGTTGATATCTGTAATTCTCCCGTTGTCATCTATAACCAAAAGCGGGTCTGGACTTGCTTCCAGTAAACTACTGGCGTATTGAGGCTCGTGTGTTCTGCTTCTTTCCATGTTAGTTTTAAGCCGGAATTGATGTCTCTTTACTGGTGATAGCGATATTTACAGGTTGAACTCCGATTTCTTCTGCTTGCTCATTTCTTTTGTTTCTCATTTGTATAAAATGTGAGGGACTTAACCCTGTAATTTTTTTGAATTGATTTGATAAATGTGCGGTGCTACTGTAGTTTAGTTTAATCGCGATTTCGGAAATTTTTAATTCCTGATAAATCAGCATTTCTTTCGCACGCTCAATTTTTTGGGTGATGATGTATTTTTCAATTGTTATTCCCTGGATATCTGAAAAGTGTTGCGACAAAGTCGTATAATCCAAATTTAGTTGTTTGCTGAGGTAATCTGTAAAGGAAAATTTATTGTTTTCGTCAATTTTCCAGACCATTTCTAGTATGGAACTTTTTATTTTATTTGTTAGTTCTCCTTTTTTATCATCAATTAATTCAAGTCCGGAGTTCTGCAATCCCAGCTTAAGTTGCTGACGTTGGGATGGACTGAGTTCCTCCATGATTTCAATTTCGCCCAAATCAACTATGATGAAATGTAAGCCAAGAGCTTTCAGTTCAGCCTTCACTGCCAGTTTGCAGCGGTTGCTAAGCATGTATTTGATGTATAATTTCAGAGGGGTCGAACTTAGGACTCAGTTTGTACAAAGATGAGGCATAAGCCTCCCTAGAATGTTACACAACTCCGATGAATTGTTACACAATTCACGTATTTCTGCTTCGTTCTCCCTTGTATTTGTTTACATTCAAGCTATGTGAACGCAAATGGGAATATTGGGATGTGAAATTGTACATCTCAATAGGGTAGTATTGAATCGTTGCTTTCTAATCCTGAAAGGTTGCGGATACATTCAATTAAAAGCCTTAATGAAAATTGTTCTGTAGGATCATTTAATATAGTTTAACCTATTGATAGTAGAAAAAAAGTGTAAAGTGCATTTAGGTAAGATAAAATGGTGACGTTGAAACCGCCTTCAAGCTTATGGACAAAGTAATTCAATAATATATTTTGATTCGGAAGAAAAGTTACAATTTGATAAATTTTCCGCTCAAAATGTTATTTTTCATTCTGATGGAATAAAAGTAAATTCCTTTGTTCAGAGAACCAAGATCAATAGGGTAATAATGGAGTCCGTTAAGTCCTTTTATTTGTATTTCCGACTTAACTTTATTGCCTAATGCATCACAAATATTCAAAAGGAGATTTGCATTCTCTTTCAGATGAATTTCTAAAATTGAGTTTTCAGAAATCGGATTTGGAAATACAATCGACGAATTGTTATCACTCGCAGTAATATTGTTTGTTCCTACCGGTACCTGCACCTGCGCAAAGACTATTTCATTTGGCCTTTTGATTGGATGGCAAATAAAATTGCTTACAACGCTTCCTGGTAGAGAATCTCTTTGATAAAGTATGGATGGGCCTTCTGAAGCGACTACTCTTCGGGCCATGCTACCATAGGCTGCATCCTGATATTCTCCTGAACCACCTGCAGAAGCTCCCGGAACAATGTCTATAGGACTTGTCCAGGTTTGACCTTCATCAGTTGAGCCTATTACAAAAATATGAGTGTGCAATTCGTGCCACAGTGATGTATCGGCAAAATTAGCTTCTACTAATGACATATATGAAACATAGATGGCATTGTTTTCATCAACTCCTGCCGAAGGCCTTGTTGTCATTCCAAAACTATCACCATAATCTCCCCAGGGATAATTGCATTGCGCGACAGGATAATCAATTTGGCCGTTACCATTTAAATCCTGAATCCGTGCAATCAATCTTGAAGAGTCGGTTGGCATATTTTCATTCCAATAATACAAGCCATCCGAAAGATAAACGAAGGGGCGGTAAAAACCAGGTGCAGTTGAACTATCTCTTGTCCAGCGACAGGTTCCATACCATACATGACATAACCCGTTATTATCTATTAGCAATGTTGCATCTCCGTAATTCGAAAGCATCGTATCCACAGCAGGACCGGTACCGGGCAGGTATGTGAAATCATTATCAAAATCGAACCTTGGAATCGGAAAGGTTTTTACAATCGTTTTGGTCCAGGTATTTCCATAATCATAAGATTTCAAAATCCCCAGATCTGTAATCAGATTTCCAAATACAATGGCAACAATACTGTCTTTTGCATCAATAAAGTAATTTCCGGGGCCAAAACCATTGTACTGACTTGAATCGATAAGTGCCAAAGACTGGCGTAAAACCGGCCATGTTTGACCTGCATCATCCGAACGTGAGAATAATATTGGACCATCCTGTCCATACAGGCTGGTTCCTGTATTTCCTGTACCATGGGCTATTACGTACACAGTGTTACCAGCAGAACAAGCTTTGGCCCAGGTATCATCGTTGGCCGAGGTTCCAAGTGCATTTGGTTGCTGTATCCATGGTGAACCGGGGCCTTTTGTAGCACGCCAGTTTAAAAACAAACGGTGTGTGCCCAGACTTGTGCAATTTGCAATGGTCATTTCAGAACCATTGTCTGTGACGACAATATTTGTAAAACCGGTTCTGTAATTTCCTTCTGTTCTGGAAGATGGATAAACTCCTGAAACGCCATCAGGATGATAATACCATTTTGAAATTGTTGTTGCACCCGGATCGTAGTAATTGTATGCGGTTCCACGATTAGGATATTGAGATTGTGAATCAGGAGAATATGTCCAGGCTGCAGAAAAAGAACCATCCTGATTTCTTACCAGATTCATCCCGATGGATCCTTCTGACTGGTTATCATAATATGTGTAACCTATGATTGATTCAGTAATGACTGCTTGTGATTGGTTTAGAAAAGCATTTGTCTGGCCAATTGAAGAAATGAAAGAAAGGAGAAATAGAGCGAGTGTAAAGTTTAGTTTCATCTTTTTTGTTTTTATAATCAAATCAAATGATATCCGGTTTGATGATGAATTGAAAAATGAAAAACTGTATGTTAAAATTCTACGAAACTGAAAATCGAAATGAGAAACAAATTTAAAGGTGAGTTCCTTTGTCTAAATTATACAATTAAGTCAAGAATTGTTCTAAACCTGTGAAAAATTACAAAATCATTACAGACAAAAGAATTTAGGGATGCAGTACTAAATATCCTAAATTATTTTCAACCAAACTGTAATCAACAGCTTCAACGACCAGATCACCATTGAGATCCGTTGCCTGGTATCCTGTAGAAAATAGTGCAGCTTTTGTTTCAATAGCACTGAGGTCAGTTGTATTGATAGCTCCATTTTTATCGGCATCGCCTGAGACCATTCCATAAATTCCTGTTGCCAGCAATTTTTGGTTACTACCATACGCTTTATTAATGGCATCGGAAAAATTATAAGTGATGGTCGCGGCATTCATCAACACCGGTGATGCACTCCAGGTATCAAGTGAATTGCGATGTTTTACAACAATATAATAGGAAAAGGCTCTGGCAGTTGGGAATGAAAAAGTTCCATTTCCATTGATGTCAATAGTTTTCTTGTCACTGAAAAGTATTCCGAATGGGCTTACAGTTGAGTGCAATTCCACAGTTACAGTATCGCACAAAGTCGGAAATGACGTGGGATTCGCAACAGCAGCCATCGTTGTTCCCGATTTGTAGAAACCTTCAATGTATACTTTTACACTCAATGTTACCGGACAGGATTCATCAATTAGTCCGTTACAATTGTCGTCAATTCCATTTCCACAGATTTCTGTCGCCGGAATATGATAGACTCCTGTGAGCGGGTCGCATCCGTCAATGGTGCAGGGATTTCCATCATTTGTATTAACTGCGGTATGTGTAACAGTTCCCGTCAGTAAATTAACGGAATCCGTTGTACACAAACTATTGTCGCTTGCATTCACAAGTATTAAGGTCGTCACGATGCTGCTGTCGCAACCCGCTGTCGTCAATAAGGAAGTATTATAAGTACCGGCGGTTGTTACAATCTGTCCGTTAGGTAGTGTATAAGCTGATCCCTGGGCGATGTATCTTGTGAGCGGAATGCTGTGCACAGGATTCACATTCACAGAAACCGGACCTGCGGATGCGGTACATCCGATTGCATTGGTCAAAATAACGGAATAATTTCCTGAACTACTTGTATTAATGCTTTGAGTCGTTTCCCCACTTGACCAGAGGTAGGACGATGCAATTGTGGAAGTAAGTGAAACACTGCCACCCTGACAAAATGTTGTGTTGCCCGTAATTGAAATTGAAGGAGTGGTGACGTGTTCAACAAGGAGAAGATCATCAATCCTGAACTGAACACTTGTGGAAGTTTGGGTAAATTTCAGTCTTAAATTTGCGGTAGCAGGTATGCTTCCTGTTGTAGTGATATAGGTCCACGCATTAGCAGTTGTTGGAGATGAGTAAGTGAGGTTAGTGAAATTGGTTCCATCCGTACTTACCTGAATCGATAATTCATTTTGCGCTGTCACTGTAGATTTCAACATTCCCAGATACAACTGAAGATTGTTGTATCCTGTTGTATTAATTCCTGAAATTAGAAAGAAGCGACCACTGGTATTTGTAAAAAAAACATTGGCCCCGCCTGTGGCTGTCGAGTATGTTGATGATGGTACAGTCAACCTCACATCCGCTGTGCCGGACATGGTAAGATTTACATTTGCAAAACCATTATTGGTTTCATGAACAGGAATGGTGGTTGTGGCTGAAACAACGCCCATGTCTTCACTGAGAACAGCGATGTCCGACTGAAATCCCGGTCCAACATTTATTGTGTCTGCAACCATCGCATTATTGATTGAAAGAGCATCACCGGTCATGGATGTGGATGCATTGAAAATATAATCACCCGACAGCAACATGTCGTAACCGGAGGAAAAGGTAACATCCAAAGTAGATCCTGCTGTAAAGGAACCACTGTTCATGATGTGTGTAAAGGTCTCTGTAACAGCAGAGGGATTTTTTGCAGTAAGAGTAATGGTTATTGGAGTACTTGCCAGATTGATATTTGAAGTACCGTAGTTTTTTACCTGAACCTGAACCTGAACAGCTGATGCCGGGCAATTCATGGAAGCCGGACTCAGTAATGCAAGTACACCGGCATCTGTAGTTGCGCAGGATCCGCTGACATTGATGTAATCCGTACGTGTCAATGTATTGGAACCATTGGAATTTGTGACGGTCAGTGAAATTGTTTTTAATCCGGAAGTGGAGTAGGAAACCGTATGTGGACCGACTGTCGTAGCAGTGGAAGGCGTGGCACCACTACCAAAATTCCATGCATATGAGCTTACTGTACCGGAGGATGTATTAGTAAATACAGTTGATTGTCCGGGACACAAACTTGTATTGTTTGCATTGAAGCCAGCAACAGGAACTGATGTGCCACTTGTAGTTGCCAACCAGATCACCATGTTCATCAGCAATTTTTTGTGATTCCCGGATGCGTCACCGGTATATCCGTTGAAGAGTACATCATTCGGATCACCTGTGCCGTCATCACAAGGTGAACTGTCACCTATAGCCGCTACTTTTCCGTTCCCGAATCTGGCATAAGCGGCCATCACATTGGTATTCCCGAAGGCTGAACCGGTTTTGTATATCACACCTTTTACCGTGGTGTTCGCTGTTGGATTCAGTGTCATGGACGTACCATTGCTCCATTGCGCCTGAGTCACGGTACCTGCAGGCCCCTGTAAAATTGAATCCGATGGGAGTGAAGGTATATTGCTCGTGGTTTGAGAAAAATCAGCGAGATCGAATGTGATCCCAAATGGGTTTGCCTGAACTGAGTTATTACTCATCAAGTCATTCCAAATGAAAGGTGAATCTTCTCCGTCATTATTACGGTCAGAAATCGTATGATCGGAAATCATCATGAGTCCGCCACCATTCAGCACAAAATTCAGTATCGCTGTTTTTTCTGAAGCGGAAAATAGTATGTTGGGTTCACAGACAACAAATACTTTGTAATTGGACAGATCCTGTGTGTTAGAGGAATTTCCATACGTGATTTGTCCGTTGTATGGAAGTGTTTCAACAATGTAGTTCCGTTTCGCACAATCTATCGCCCAATACGAAAGCGCGCCAGACCAGAAGGTTTCAGGAGTAGATGCTGTTACACTTGATTGATTTGTAGTAGGTATTTTCTGGGGATTTGATTCTGTACCGTTATTTAGGATGGCCGGACCGGAGGAATAACCAAGGTTATGTGCATCTGCATCCACAATCCAATCGGCATTGCCGGCTGCTTCTGCTTTGGAAGCATCAAAAAGAATTTTTACTGTCTGTCCAGAACTGACAGAAGTAAAAAATACAAACAGAAGAATCAGGGTTATATAAACTCTTTGCATACAGCATTAGTATGCGCATCGTTGGCTGGTCTTAATGATTCAATTTTCAGGTTCAGTAAACTGTTAAAGATTACCTGTTTCAATCATCCATCAAGACGAATCATGAATATTTCCGGAAGCGCAGCTATTTTCATTCAAATATAGCCCAAACCTCCAAAAGGAGCAACCATGGCTGTTTCCTGAGAGCTTCGAAAAGCTTCATTTTCGGTTACAATTGGGATATATTTTGTGCCGAAAATGAATCTTTCTAAGAATGTTTTGGAATGCCTGACCAGGATCATCTGGCAATGACAATTTGCTTTCTGCCCAATTCCTGATTGTCCTCTGACCTGAGAACAAGTACATAGGATCCCGGAGCTAATTTTATTTTTTTGGTTTCATGAGCAGGTACGGATGTTCCATTGATAACAACCTGACCGCTGATATCATAAACGAAAACCTGATAATCAACCTTCTGACTTTCTATGGTGATGTCATTTACTCCTGGATTCGGATATACCTTGACGGAATTGAATTTTTCTTCTGCAATTCCTGTGCAATTTTCAAAAACTACCATGATGGAGTCGTTCCCTGTGAGTCCATTCGCATCTCTCACAGTCACTCCAATATAAATTGTGTCCGGAGAACTTGATTGTAATGCAACAGTAGAGGTGTTTGATCCATTCGACCAGGCATAGCTTGAGTAATTTGATCCTGCATCGAGATTCAATGTATTTCCTATACAAAGGATTGTATCGTTACCCAATGTGTAATTCAACTGAATTGAATCATAAATCGCGGTAAAAATTGTATCATTTACTGGGATGGTGAATGTTTGTGAATTGGTCCCTCCGTTACTCCATGCTGTAAAGACAAGCGGAGTTAATCCGTATGATTGAGATACTGGTGCATCAATCATTCTGTACATTCCTTCCACGCTCAATACTGTATGTGGAGTTGTGAATGGCTGACCATCGAGATTAATTGTTAAACCAGTAGGTTGGGAAGTAATCGTAAGTGTTGACACTCTTGGGTATAAATCCACAAAAGCGGAATCAACCAGGCCGTTTGAATCGTGCACGATCAGGTACAACCGGTAAAATACATTGGTTGATTTTTCTCCAACGTTTCCTATGGTGAATGTTCCTGAACTTACACCACTTATCGCTGTTGGTCCCGGATGAACATGTGTATCGTGATGGAAAACGACTACCCATTCCAGCATGCTGTCTGGAACTGTTCCATCTTCGGGATCCGATGCGCTTCCATGGTAATTAATGACATCACCTGCTGTATAAAAACTTGCGGTTGCAGGTGTGTCAATAACCGCTTGCGGTGGCTGGTTGGATGTAATGGTCAGATAAGCATCATTGCTCACTGTATTTCCAAATGAATTTGTAACCGTTACATGATAATATCCTGAATCACTGAATGCAGTGACCGGGATGGTATAACTGCTGCCGATCGCTCCTTGAATAAGCGTAGTGTCCTTGTACCATTGGTATGCCAGTGTAGGTGCACCACTTGCTGTAACCGACATGGTTGCCGGATAACCTACTGAAACAACCTGGCTGATGGGTTGATTCACTACAATGGGAGTGTTGGTAGAGGAGTATGTGACTTTATAAAGCGCTTCATTATTTCGGGAAAGGAAATATAAATTCCCATCGTGTCCAGTGAGCATTCCTACCGAGTAATTCGCGATACCGGTGCCGAAGTTAGACCAGACAGGTACACTATCCAGTGTGATCATGTCAATCCAATTTCCGCAGTAGTCAATAAAGAAGTATTTGTTCAGGTAAGCTGCAGGATAATTGGTAGTATCGGGGTTGAAGAATGTTCCTCCGGTTATTGCGCATCCTGTACCTAATGTTATTCCATGCAAGTAGGTAAAAACTGGATTTACATAAGCAGGGTTGGTGCTGTTTCCTTCAGCGCCGGGCCAACCGTAGTTTCCGCCACCAACAGTGGCTTCATTGATTTCTTCATAAGTTACTTCACCAACATCGTTGATAAACATCCGACCTGTTCCGGGCTGAAAAGAAAAGGTGAATGGGTTCCGAAAGCCATAAGCCCATACTCTCTGTCTTTTTGCAGGCCCGGGAAAAGGATTATCAACGGGAGTACTGCCATCAGGATTGACACGAAGAATTTTTCCGAGATAACTATCAAGATCCTGAGAATAATTAGGCCTTCCGTTTTCCCCGGTAGCGATATATAATTTACCATCGGGTCCAAAATCCAGATGTCCGCCACCATGGTAATTCGCGATTAGTGTATCGAGGTCGAGGATTACGACTTCACTTCCGGGAACAACAGTGTCGCCACTTGCAGTGAAGCGACTTACTCTGTTAAAAAGCCCGCTTGAAACTGTATAACAGAGATAGATATAATGATTCGTAAGGAACAGTGGATCGATCGCGACGCCAAGCAGTCCGCGCTCACCATCAATGTTTACATTCAGGCTAATGAATGGTTGACTCAATAATGTATCGTTTTTTACAACGCGTAACTGTCCATATTGTTGAGCAATGAAAAACCTGCCATCGGGAGCCAGGGCCATAGTTGTTGGTGCCGAAATGCCTGGTGCCACAAGAACCTGGTTAAAACCGGTTGGGAAAGTTTGGGCATTAGTGAGATTTAAAAGTGCTAAAAATATTATCCCAGTAATTCCTAATTGTTTGATTCGCATATGCATTTTTGATTCAGACTGCAAATTTAGGGGCTATTACTGGAGCGATTATGAGTTTATTTGCTCTAAAATCTAAACTGAACCTAAAAAATAGGGTTAAATTAGTTTACAAGTACTGGAAATTATCAATTTTTTTCGGCTGGCTGTTAATTGCCTTGATCCACATGAAAAGTGCTGATTGGAATAAATACTGTTAATTAGGAATCCAACAGAGGAGAATGCTGCCCCGGGTATCTATGATCAATATCATTCTTTATACCAAGCCATGAAAATACTTTTATAGGAATATACTGATAGCGAATTCGGTTTGGTGAATCTCTAGAATTTAAAATTATGCTTACAGCGCAAGTGGAAAAACAGCTGATCATGGATGGTTCAGAATTGATCGTTGAATCATTGGCCCGTTCGGGTGCGGATGTATTTATTGGTTATCCCATCACACCTGCGAATTTATTGTATGTGTATTCGCACGAGCGATTTCCATCTTTTTTCGCTGCACCGGATGAAATCTCCACACTGCAATGGATGTGTGGATTTGCATGTGCAGGAAAATTTCCTGTTACCGCTTCAGCATTTCCCGGATTCGCTTTGATGCTTGAATCTGTGAACATGGCTTACATGATGGAGTTGCCAATGCTGATTATTCTGGTACAGAGACTTGGTCCGGCTACAGGAACTGCAACCTGTGGCGCTCAAGGCGATCTTGCTTTGTTGCATGGAGCGATCTCCGGAGGCTACACGCTTCCCGTGATCGGTTTGAGCAGTATGAAAGATTGTTGGGAGATTTCCAATAAGGCGATGCAAATGGCTATCGATCTCCGGACACCGGTGGTCTTGCTCACTTCGAAAGAAGAGATCATGACATTGTCGACATTTTCAATAGATCGTTTGCCGGAAATTTCGCCCATTGTTCGCAAACGCTATTCGGGGGAATCAACTTTTGTTCCATATAAGACCGATGAATCATTAGTTCCTGAATTCTTAGAAGTTGGAAATCCAAAGCATCAGGTGCGTTTCACAGCGTCTACACACGATCAGAAGGGCATCATTCAAAATACGTCGAAAGAAGCAATCGACAATACGAAAAGGCTGGACTACAAACACCATTTGCATCCTGAGCGTTATATGTTTTATGAATATGATGAGCAACCGGGCGCGGAAGTTCTGTTGGTATCCTATGGCATTACTGCATCCGCATGCAGGGAAGCTGTGAAAAACCTTCGGAAGTCAGGACAAAAAGTTTCTCTCTTTATTCCCAAAACATTGTTACCAGTACCTCCGAAATATTTTGAAATTATGAATAAATATCAGCGGGTAATTATCGCTGAAGAAAATTTAAACGGACAATACCGGCAGATACTCTTTGGAGATGCAGGGAATGAAAAAGTGAGTGGTGTCAATGGGATTGCTGAAATGATTACACCTTCACGTATTATTGAAGCGGTAAATAAAAACTGAAGATTCAAATCAAAGACTTAATAGTATGAAAGATTTTTTAGCGGATGCGCCCTTGCCATTCTGTAAAGGATGCGGACATAATCATGTCGCCGTGAATACGGAAAAAGCTTTTCAGCTTCTGAATTATGATCCGATGGATGTGATCCTTGTAACTGATATCGG
Source organism: uncultured Flavobacteriales bacterium (assembly GCA_964391495.1). GTDB lineage: Bacteria > Bacteroidota > Bacteroidia > AKYH767-A > 2013-40CM-41-45 > JADKJP01. The sequence continues at coordinate 13,837 of CAYMMN010000013.1, forward strand.
TTGTCATGGAATTATAGACAAATCTTTTCTCACTCATACTGTGCATGGATTGCACGGCCGTTCCATTGCTCTGGCTACCGGTATTTCAGCTGCTCTGAATAATCCTTCAAAAAAAGTGATTGTGTTTATCGGTGATGGCGGAGCAACAATTGGAATGCAACACCTGATTGATGCCGCGCACAATCGTTTTAACATGACGGTTGTGATTCACAACAACATGCTTTATGGCATGACCGGCGGTCAACCTAGTGAGTTTACTCCTTATGGATTTAAAACACCAACACTTCCGGAAGGCGGACAAAAGACAGGTTATGATATTTGCAAACTGATATCTTCGATTGAAGGAGTTTCTTATGTAGCGCGATTGGAAGGTGTTTCGGATTTTTCCGAACAACTGGCGGAAGCATTTTCAAAGAAAGGATTTTCACTGATTGAAGTGATGGAGATTTGTCCGAGTTATGGAGTCAAAGCGAATCCGGGAATGAAGCTTTCGAAGATTGTTGAAAGCGCCGGATTGTCGATAAAGAAGTTTGTAGACAATGAGACAGAAGGTTACCAAACCGCAGTTCACGCGGATCGGAAATCATTGTTCAGTAGTGATGACGCGATTCGGCCGGAATTTTCTTCCAACCTAAACGAACCTCTGCGTTTGATGTTTTGCGGTTCAGCCGGTGAAGGTGTTCAGGCGGCTGCAGAATTTTTATTGAAAGCCGGTGTTAATTCCGGATTACATGGAACAAAAAAAGGAAGCTACCCGGTCACGGTCGGCGTTGGTTTTTCTGCGGCAGAGGTGATTCTTTCTCCTGAAGAAATTTTATATACCGGTTCTCCGAATCCGGACGTGATATGCGTGACATCAGCAGATGGGCTGCAATACGCGAAGAAAACACTTTCGGGTATGAAAAGTGGAAAATTATTTATTGACAGTTCACTCGAAGTTCCCGAAACAAAAGCAGAAATTTTCAGATTTCCATTCAGAGAGCAGGGTGGGGCAAAAAACTCATCTCTCTATAGCTTGTTTTATTTCCTGAAGGCAACTGAAATCCTTCCAATGGATGCTTTACTTAGTGTCTTTAATGAAAATAAAATCGCGAAGAAATTTGATTTAGATAAAATGTTCCTTGCATTTGCCTGATTATTTTCGAACGTGCACCATTTTTATTGAAATCGATGTTTAGCTTGATGACAATCTTGTAGGATTATTCAACTTTATTTTTTAAGGACATATATATTCCCCGATTATAGATTGGGATGAATTCTCGTATTTGAATAGGGAATTATTTTTGCTCCATTGATTGCTTCCTTTTACACCCAAAATTCATATGTTCGCATAAATCTGAAGTTGGTGGATTTCTTATTCAATACTTTCAAAGTCTAAATTAACTCCTATGAAACGGATCTTAATACTTTTATTTATTTACTTTCTTTTGATTGAAGTCCCTGTAAAAGTCTGTGCCCAGATTGTAAGTCAAATTGTCGACTATGACAGCACAAATTCCAAATTCACAGCAGTGGATTTTGACGGACAGGGTAATATTTATTTTAGCGGTTATATCCGGCCAACTACTACTTCTAGTCAATTTGGAAACCTGTCTTATCAGGGATACTGGTATGAAGACGGGCTTTCCTGCAAATCGGATTCTTCCGGCCTGCTTGACTGGATGACAGTTTCCGGTAATTCAAATGGACTGGAGGATTCAAAAGCAATCAAAGTATTTGGTTCATCTGTTTATACGATTGGAAAATTTATTTCGAATACAACTTCCATATTTGTAAACAATGTTTCTTATCCTTTTCCTTATGGTTGTTGTCAAGGCGGTTATGTTTTAAAACAATCGACTACCGGAGTATTCGAATGGATTTTTCCACTGCCGGCTTATGCTCTGGATATGACTGTGGATAATGTCGGAAATTGCTTTGTAATAACTGAACAGCAACTCAAGAAAATTTCGCCACTTGGTGTTGAAATCTGGAATTTTGATATTGGTGATTTGATTGATACAAAGCTTTTGTTGAATCAAGATACAATTTATTTAAGTGCAACTTTTCAAAGTGCCTTGGTTCTGAATGGGAATGTTCTGGAACCTTATGGTCCCGCCAATGACGTTGATGGTTTGTTTGCAAGATTCACATCTTCCGGAAATTTAATTTCCGTTACTCAGATTGGTAGTCCGGGTTACGACCGCATCCACGATTTAACTGCGGATCAAAATGGACAATTGTGGATTTCCGGACAGTGCGCTGACAGTGCTTTTTTTGGGAATCAGGCTTTGTGTAGCAATGGCAACCGGATCTATTTTCTCCAATTGAATTCTTTGCTGCAGATTGAACATTGCGATGTAATTCCGTTTGATACAATTATTCACTGGCCGGATATAAGTGGTGAAATGGTTTTTGTTGCAGGCAATGAACGCATCGCCGCATTGAATATCAGCAATGACCTGGTAATTCTTGGTGACACATTGCCTTTGACTGTTGGTGGAGGTTATGACGGAACCTCTATTCTTATAAAGTGGGACGCAAATGGAAATATTGTCTGGTACAGGTATCTTGCTGAATCCGTTTCAGTACCGGGAAATGCAGCATGGGTAAGTGCTCACTTAGGAAAGGATATGAATAACAATCTTATTCTGGCAGGGCAAATGCGTGAACCTTGTTATATAAACGGAAATTTGTATAACCCTGAACATACTTACAAAGCATTTTTTGCAAGCCTTTCAGATACTACTTTTTCAACCTCTATAGTGAAAAATGAAGTTGAGGTCAGTTTGGAATACCAAAACCCTGTTTCGGAAGTAGCGAACTTTCATTTTAATGTTCAGGGTGATGCTGAATTAATTTTGTATGATTTATCAGGAAAGCAAATTGCCTCCGAAAAGCAAAAGCACAGTTCTAAAATTGAGGTGGATATGAATTCATTCTCGAAAGGACTGTACATCTTTCATTTGAAGATTGGCATAAAAAAATTCACCGGAAAGCTTGTAAAAATCTAAGCCACACAAATTTCTTTTCAGAAAATTGCATGGCTTTTATGTTTTTGAAGAATGCTTCGTTTCTTTTTTGGCTATCCTGATTAAGGTTTGGCAAGAATGAGGAATAAATTGTAGTTGTTTTCAATCAGCGAGTAATCCGCTCCTTCAACTATTCCATCACCGGTCAAATCATTGCTGAGATAGCCGTACAAAAACAACTGTGAGCTACTTTGAACACTATTGAAATCGGAAATGTCGATAACACCGTTTTGAGTAACATCACCGCTCCAAACCGCAAAATTTCCGTCACCCAAATCACGTAAATTGTTACCATAGGCTTTAGTCAGGAGATTACTAAAGTCATAACTTACGCTATTGCTGTTACATAGTACAGGACTACTGCTCCATGTTTCCAGTCCGTTTCTGTGTTTGATAACAATATAGTAGGATGTTCCCTGTGGTGCGGTTGGAAACAAAAATGACCCGATACCGGAGGGTGATATTGTTTTCTTATCGGAATACAAAATAGAAAACGGCGTAGTTGCGGAAGCCAGTTCAATGGTCACAGTATCTGTGACAGTAGGTGAGATCACTCCGATCATCGTACTGCTACCCAGATAGAATCCTTCGATAAACATTTTCACCGAAAGTGTAAATCCTGTAGCCGCATATGAGAAATTCCCTGCACTGACTGTATTTCCACATGTTGAAGTGACAACTGTAATTGGACCTGTGCCCGAAGCCGGGGCAACAGCAGTGATTTGCGTTGGGCTGTTTACAATGAATGATGTTGCTGCAACTCCATTGAAAAGAACATTTGTTACAGCTGCAAAATTTGTTCCTGTGATTACAACAGATGTTCCTGCACTTCCGGATGTTGGTGCAAATGAAGAGATACCCGGTATTGCAACGACGGATACCGTGAGTACATTGGATGTTGCACTTCCGGAAGAACTATTTCTTCCGATTTTCATATTCGGTCTTCTTGAACCGGAAGCGGTGGCAGTAGTTTGTGTACATGCTCCGGCTCCACCTGTGCCATCCGCCTGATAGTAGGCAGTGGATACAAAGGACGAGGTGGTGTAAGTGTTTTGATAACCTGTTACTCCAATGACCTGGTTAGAGAAGCAAATATCTATGACGATATTCGAAGTTCCATTCCATGAGAAAGGTGTTGTAAAATTATGCGTATTCAGCGCGTTCAGAGTCGGGGTGTAATTCAGCGGACCATAAACTGTGGTGAAAGTTGCGGTGTTAAATGTTGTGCTAAGTGTTGTGGATGCAGTTGCTCCGATTTTAATTGTATAACCGTTGAGTGTAACAGGATCGCCAACTGTAGAATTGATAGTAAAACCAAGTGAATTAATGATCCCTGCAGTGAAACCTAAAGCAGTCAATTCTGATGCACGAATAAGATATTGTTGTCTTCCATTACCGTAATATGTAGGATATGCGGAAGCTAATCCACTCGTAGTTGAACTCACAGCTGTACCTGTTCCAAGTGTTACAACAGTAGTCAGAGGACAAGTCGGGGTGGCTATCACGGAACATGAAACAGCTTGACCGTTCGTCAATGAAGATGTTGAAAATGTCGGACTATTTGTGCCTGCATTGTTACCATCGACTAACCATTGATAGGTTGGACTGCTGCCACCACCAAGTGTTGCAGTGAATGTTACATTTGCCCCTGAACAAATTGGATTCGTACCTCCTGTTTGTGCAATTGAAACTGTTGGATTTCCCTGTGGTAAAATGGACATAGTGATGCCATTTGAAGTCGCAGTTGTAGTTGTCAGACAGGTCGCATTCGAAGTCATCACACATGTAATTATTTGCCCATCGGTTATGGTTGTACTGGTGAAAGTAGAACTATTCGTTCCTGAATTTGTTCCGTTCACTTTCCATTGGTAAGAGGGAGCTGCTCCGCCGTTTACAGGAGTTGCAGTGAAAGTTACTGAGGACCCGGAACAGGAAGGATTACTACCGCTGGTTAAAGCAATGGATACAGCCGGTGTTAAATTTGAGCTAACACTGATGGTGATTGTATTCGAAGTAGCAGGGTTTGCAGTAACACCAGGCATGTTGGATGTCATGACGCAGGTAACAAGATCTCCGTTGTTCAAAGTGGATGAAGTGTAAGTATTGCTATTGGTACCTACATTTATTCCGTTAACTTTCCACTGATAGGCCGGGGTTGTTCCTCCATTGGTGGGAACAGCAGTGAATGTAGCGGATCCACCAGGACACAGTGGAACGGTTCCGCTTGTTTGAGAAATAATAACTGATGCATCGCTTGTACAAACAGGAATCTGAAAAGAGAAAATCTGTGTCTTTGCAGCGGAACCTCCGGTCGCTCCTCCCATGTATTCACCGGTGAACCAGAATGTAACTCCATCCGGATCGAGTACTAACTGTGCATAGTCTCCATTACGGTTTGAGGTTGTTTGTGAACCTGTGCCCGCAACAACCTGTGTTTCTGCGATTGTAAAGGTCCCCGGCGGGTCGCAACTTCTTCTTCCAGTATAATAGAGTCCCGGAAAAATGGAT
>CAYMMN010000014.1:0-19292 GCA_964391495.1 uncultured Flavobacteriales bacterium
ACTCCTTCTGTAAGTATAACTGCTAATCCGGGGAATACTGTTTGTTCAGGTACCTCCGTTACTTTCACTGCAGTTGCAGTAAATGGCGGAAGTACTCCTGCTTATCAATGGCAGGTGAACGGAGTGAACGCAGGAACAAACAGCGACACTTATACCAGTTCTACTCTTGCTGATGGCGATGTAGTTACATGCGTACTTACTTCGAACTCCAGTTGTGCCAGCAGTTCTACTGCAACATCAAATGACATAACAATGTCTGTTTCTGGTTCAGTGGCTCCAACTGTTTCGATTGCCGCTGCTCCTGGTGAAACTGTGTGTATCGGTACGAATGTGACCTTTACAGCTACTCCGGGCAACGGAGGTTCTTCTCCTTCTTATCAGTGGACTCTCAATGGAGCCAATGTGGGAACTAACAGCGACACCTACAGTAACAATGCTCTAGCTACAGGAGATCAGGTACAATGTACCATGACTTCTAATTCTTCTTGTGCAACTACTTCCACAGCAACTTCACAGGTAATTACGATGACTGTTAACAATAGTCTTGTGCCTACAGTTTCTGCAAGCGGTCCGCTTACTTTCTGTCAGGGTGGAAGCGTTGAACTCACGGCTTCTGCTGCTGCAGGTTATGTTTGGAGTCCGGGTGGTGAAACCACACAAAGCATCACTGTTGATGCTGCCGGTGTTTATTCTGTTACTGTAAATGATGGTAATGGTTGCAGCGGATCTGATGCCGGAACCACAGTTGTGGTGAATGCATTGCCGGTAGTTACACTTGGAACATTCGCTTCCGTATGTGATACTGCCAGTGCTTTTGCACTTACAGGCGGAAGCCCTGCAGGTGGAACTTATACCGGTACCGGTGTAAGTGACTTTGATCCTTCTGTAGCCGGTGTAGGAACTTTCCAGATTATTTACTCTTATACAAATTCTGACGGTTGTACAAATGAAGCGGCTGCTCCATTGACAGTTGACAATTGTAGCGGTGGCGGTGGTTGTACTTCTGCTCCTGATGCTCCTCATCATATCATGGGACCATCGCGCGTGTATTGTAATCAATCAGGCATTGTGTACTCTATCAACCCTGTAACTGATGCTACTTCATACAACTGGACAGTTCCAACCGGAATGACTATTACCAGCAATACCGGTACTTCAATCACAGTTGATGAAGACAGTTCTTTCCACGGCGGACTGGTTTGTGTTTCTGCTGTGAACGCTTGCGGAAGCAGCGATCCTGAATGCAGATATGTACGTGAAGGAAGAATTATCATTTCTTATATCCATGGACCACACGATGTTTGTATCAATGATTCCGCTGCAGTCTATTCAATTTCCCCTGTTGCAGGAGCAGTATCTTACGCATGGACCATTGGTGGTGGAGCATCTTTAACCGATAACGGTACTTCCGCTACAGTTGATTTCAGAACAGCGACCATGCCATGGATGTTGTTGAGAGTAGCAGTGACGGATGCATGTGGTAATGTACGTTACCGCTCTATGTGGATCCATGTAGGGCATCATTGTAACGATGATGGCGATGACGATGATGATGATGGTGATGATGATGGCGATGATGACGATGGTGGAGATCGTATCGCGGCTACCTTCTTTGCATACGAAGTATATCCAAATCCATCAAATGGCGATTTCCAGATTGACCTTAATGCTGATGCAAGCACAACTGCTCATTTAATGATTGTTGACATGTTCGGTAAAAACGTAACAGACAAAATGATTACACTTGAGTCAGGTGCCAATACAGTTGGATTCAACATGAATGGTATTGCTCCGGGAATTTACATTATGAATATCGAAATCCCGGGCGTTGGTGTGAAAACTCAGCGTCTGGTGATCACAAAATGATCTGTGATGATCATGTAATCACAAACATATTTTGATTAAGCGGGCCACAAGTAATATTGTGGCCCGCTTTTTTTTAAGAATATCTTATACATTTTCCGGAAGCAATTCCGACTTTTATAAAATTGAACTGTTTTCGGGTTTTGAAAAGGAGCTTTTTTGAGAGGCTCACCAATATATTTCTATCTTCGACAGGTCTGTAGGATTCATTCACCCAATATATCTTCCGTTCGTCAAATTCCTGCTTGTCGTACCATTTTAATCTTTTACCTTCATATCTCATTAATATAGCGAGGTATACCATGAAAAAAAGCTACCTGATTTTTCTTCTCGTTTGGATCCCGTTTCTTGGGTATGGACAAAGAACTGCTGATGTTGGATTGTCCTTCGGAGTTGTAAACTATATGGGTGATCTCGGAAATGAAAAATACTTTCCGTACAGTTCTGCAAGTACAGGAGCTGCTGTTACGTTGCGTAATTTTTTGAACAATCCAAAAAATTCCCGTAGCCTGTACAGGCCATTTGATTTCCAAATTCGTCTGAGCTGGCATCGACTGCAGTACGATGAAACAAAACCGCTTGGTGGTAAGGAAGGAATTCAATTGCGTAATTACCTCCGGGGTATCAGTTTCCGTAATGACTTATTTGGCACTGAAGCAGGAATCACCTACAATATTTATCCGAATAAACTCACACCACTGTGGAAGCCTAAAATCAGCTTCTTTGTGATGGTTGGTATTGGTGCATATTTTGGAAAACCGAAATCAGATTTATTTCATGGAAATATCGCCCCTGAAAACAGATATTTTTTCTGGCAGGACGGAACCACTCGCGATGTTCCTGAAAACAAAGCAGGTGTTGGTAACGTGATTAAAAAGGATGGCGAATACGAAACGTCACTTCACGATTGGCTGACCGAAGGCCAGGGATACAATAAAGAAATTCATAGCAAGACTCCTTATGATTTGTGCAACGTTGGGTTTCCTTTCGGAGCCGGTATCCGCTATATGTACAATAAGCAATTGACGATTTCAGCTGAATTCAATTATTTCTATTTCCTGACGGATTATCTTGATGATGTCAGTGGTCGTTATGCAACGTTTGATGAATTGAGATCTTCATTTCCGGACGCGACACAGTATGAATTGGCAAGATATATTTCTGATCCAACCGGAAGAGGAACCAGCGGTTATCCCGGCCCGGCGACAAGCCCACGTGGTAACCCCGGACAGAATGATTCTTTTACCTATGTAAGTTTTGAAGCTTCCTATAAATTTACCTGGAAGAAAAAAGGCATCTATGGACAGTAAGTGTCAGGCTTAACATGAAACTCCACATTTCTGTTTATAGAAAAAAAGGCGCCCGGGTTGGTCGCCTTTTCTTTTGAACATCAGTTACTGAATTGTCTTGAAAGGAGTTCTTGTCAATCAAACAGATATCCTGTTCTTTTATTTTGTATTGACCTGATCCAGTACTTTCATTAACTCATCCAGTTTTGGTGTCAGGATAATCTCTGTCCTTCTGTTCTTTTTCCTTGCTTCAGTTGTATTTGCAGGATCAATCGGTTGATATGGGCCTTTGCCGGCCGCGGATAAACGGGCAGGATCAATATTGACATTTTTCAAAATGATTTTTACAACAGAAGTAGCTCTCAATACACTGAGTTCCCAGTTGTCACGGGCTCCGCTTGGAAGCGTTCCTGAAATAGGAACATTATCAGTATGTCCTTCCACCAGAATATTGATGTCTTTATTTTTGTCAAGTACTGCGCCCAGTTCTTTTAATGCTTCTTCTCCTTTTTTCTCAACGATAGTACTTCCGGAACCGAAAAGCAAGCGTTCTTCCATCGATACGTAGACACGTCCATTTTTTTCATTTACCGTTAATCCATTATTCTGAAATCCCAGCAAAGCATCATTAACAGCGGTACGCAGGGCGTTTACCGTTGAATCCCTTTTGTTCAGTACAGATTGCAACTCGTTAACCCGATCTTCTTTTTCCTTTAAGGTCCCTTTCAGTTCACTAAGATTCCGTTCTCTTTCAGAAAGATCCAGAGAATCTTTTTTCATTTTGTCTTCCTTGCGCTGAAGATCCTCTTTGATTTGATTTAGTTGTACAATCAGTTTTTTAGTTTCTTCAGTATTGCCGGCAAGCAGCTTCTCATTGTTGGAAAGCAATTTGTCGTACGATTTTGTGAGTTCATTGTACAAATCAGCCAGACGGCGATGAGACCGGCCTTGTTCCGTAGTATCTTTTCCAAGATCATCAACGCTCTTTCTGAGTTCGAGCAACTGAGCATTCAATTCAGTGTTTTTTGTGTTGAGATCCTGATTGTCGGATTTTAACTTAACATTTTCATCCTGACAGGTCTTTTCCTTTTTCTGCAGATCCTCAAATTGCCTGGCGGGCACACAGGAGAAAATACTGAATGAAATCACTGAAATTGCAAGAAAATGACCGATTCTTTTTGATTTTATCATGTTTGAATAGTATTTTTAAATACCGGAAACCGGAATCTTTCCAAAATTAGGGTAAAGATGGTTGTGAGAACCCGACACCTTGTCTCTGTTTTCAACAACCGATATGGAACATTTCAACGATTTGACCGTTATTGTTAAAAGATCTCAGGAACAGATGTCTATGAAATTCCTCGATAAAAACTGGATAACTGAAAATCACATAGATTTTGAGTATAAAAAATATGTGTTGCTGGCTTATTTGCAACATGTAAGCGAACATTTCACGGAACAACGTCTCTATCCATACCTTTCTGATTTGGTGGATCACTACCGAAATCTCAAGCAATTAAAAGACAATAAAAAACATCTCTACAACTTATTTCCGGAACGACTCAAGACAATAGACCTTGAGCAATTCAGAATAATATACAACAAGATGGTTGAGGACGATACCATCATGCAGGAAATTGAAAACATTCTTGATTTTTCAATTCCTCAAATGGAACGCTATCTCAAGGAAGGAAAAAAGATATATGATTTTATTGAGGAAAGGCTTAAGATTTATCCTGTAGGTGTAATCCCTTTAAACAATGAAAATGGTTATCTGTTTTTAAAATCAGGAATCTCAACTGCTACAGAAGTCTATGAATACCATGTATCCATTTTTGAAAATCCTTCAGAAAAATACAGGGGTCTGCATATTGCCTATGTAGCCACTTTTGAAAAATCGTTGCTCAATACATTTGAATCAATCAAATCCGAACTTTTAAGGTTCAATAAAAATCTTCCGAACCCTGCCGCATATGTCATCGAAACTGAAATGATTCTTCCTTTTGATGAGACTTTTTTACCAATGGCGAAAAGAACACTTGTGAAGAGAATTGCGGGTTCCGCTTAATTTACAATGGCGGATTAGTAATCTTTCTCTCTTTTATTGGCGAGCCAGACAGAGAGTACAAAAAAAGTTTTTACAAACCGGTAGGAGAACCAATTGATCAGTCTTTGAAAAAGGGTGATGTGTTGTTCATAATCAGCCTTTGTTATTAACCGACAATCTTTTTGCATGATTGATTCCAGTCTATTCCTGCACAAGGAAGCGAACTCTTCATTATGAATATCGAGGTTTAATTCGATGTTGCTATACGTGCTCAGATTGTTGAGATCATAGGAACCAATACTCACAAATTTCGAATCCGAGACAAGCACCTTTCCATGGACATTTGAGGGTAGATATTCATAGATACAGATGTGGTTTCGGAGTAACCAATCGTACAAATACTGCCTCGCGTAAATAGCCAGTTTTACATCTGATTTAGCGGATACAAGGATACTGATCCGAACACCCCGTTGAATAGCATTTTTGAGTAATCTTCTTACTTGCCCCCCAGGAAGAAAATATCCTCCAACAATAATTATCGATGACATCGACTGTCGTATCGTCTGACGATAGGTGATGGCTACTTCATTTTTCCTTCGGAGAAAATCATTCTGACTTACCCGCACCAAAGTCTGGGCTGCAACACCTGCTGCCTCGTGCAACTTAGGTTTCCGGATTTTCAAGGATAGTTTTTTAAACCTTGTTTTCAGCCATCTTTGTCGGCAAAGCAGGTTGAGCCGACTACATATCACTCCACGTACAAGTACCGCAAAATCAAGCCAGGCATGAGATGCAGGCAAGTCATTATAGTTGTTGCTGATATTAATTCCACCAACAATAGCGACCTCGCCATCCGCAACCACAATTTTCCGGTGCAATCTCCTTCCGATATGTAATTTTCCGTTTGAATAAAATCGACCATACTTCCGGAATTGAATTCCTGCACTTTCCAGTTCGCTGATAAAGGCAAGGGGCAGGTTCTGGGAACCATAAGCATCTACCAGGAGATACACTTTTACTTTTCGAACTCTGGAAGCCTCGATGAGCGCGTCTGTTATCCGTTTTCCGGTTTCATCATTTGCCAGAATATAGGTTTGCAAATGAATCTCTTGTCGGGCATTATTAATCATTCCTTCCAGGGCAGTAAAGAATTCATCCCCACTTTGCAGCAAAGTGACTGAATTATTGAGGGTATACCTTTCTTTCCGATTTTTCCTTTTTGACATAGTAATCTTCCCCAAAAGTAGCTTAAGTAGCGCATATTATAAGGGACAATCCTCTGATCTGTTGTATTCACCTTTGATTCCACACAATAACCTGTGAATTATGTTCAGTAATACTATTTTTTGGTAAAATCGAAAAAATAGTATCTTTGTTTGCTGCTCAAATTTTAACCCTGAAATGAATAAGAACGACCAGTTGTTTATTCAGTTAATGTATATTTTTCATTCCTCCGCGATGGTCGCGATGGGTAAGCTAAAAAACCCTGCTACCGATAAAATTGAGCGCAACCTGGAACAGGCACAACAATCAATCGACATACTTGAAATGATCCGTGAGAAAACGAAAGGCAATTTATCTCCGGAATTGCAAAGAACATTGGATGGATTTCTAACGGAATTACGTCTCAATTTTGTCGATGAAAAAAATAAAGATCTCATCGGATCTTAAACGATTCCAATTTCAATCTACCACCATGGATTCACAAGAAAGCAACAAAACAGAATACCAGGAACAAGGCCCCCGTAAAGGGATTGTTATCATTGTCATCACAATATTACTGGGGACGAACGGGCTTCTGTTGTGGCAGTTTTTTGACAAGAAAAATTCACTCGACACTACCAACCAAACGTTAGTAACCACAATGGCGGAAAAGGAGTCATTGCAGGCTCAACTCAATCAGGTGAAAGCTGAATACGAAAAAGCGAAAGCCGATAATACTGGCCTTCAAAATCAATTGTCAGAAAAAGATGATGAGATCAAAGCGAAGGTCGCGGAGATTCAGAAGCTTATTTCGCTCGGTGGTCCCGCTCAGATTGCAAGAGCAAAAGCGGAGCTGGCTAAGCTAAAAGAAATGAATACTGTTTACGTGAGCCAGATCGATTCACTGAATCAGATCAATGCCAAGTTGCAGGCGGAGAATCAGGATCTGGCGTCCAACCTTAATCAGGAAAAATCGAAGAACCAGAATTTATCCGATGAAAATAGCCGCCTTTCGAATAAAATAGCCGCCGGATCTGTTTTGCGTGCCTATAATATCACTACCAAAGGGTTGCGTTACAAATCAAATGGTACTGAAGTTGAGACCAATAAAGCCAAGCAAGTACAAAAACTCAGAACAAGTTTTGTTCTTGCTGAAAACAAAGTAATCGATAAGGGTAATATTGATATTTATATGCGTGTGCTTGGTATAGATGGATCTGTTATGTCCAGCTCCCAGGAAACCTTCCAAAGCAATGGTCAGGCCTTGCAGTATACTGTGAAGCAAGAAGTGGAGTATACTAATTCTGATATTCCAGTGGCGGTAATTCTTGCAAAAGGGACCAGTTGGGTTAAAGGAAAATACAATGTTGAGATTTATCATTCAGGTCAACTGATAGGAAAATCTTCAATTGATTTAAAATAGAAAGCCTTGAAATTTAAAACTCCCGAATGGGAGTTTTTTTTGTCATCATCAGAAGAACGCTCTCACCTGCACACCACCGGTATGAATGGTTTTGGCTGACTGAAGTTTTCGCCCATCATAATTCAGACTTAGCTGTATCGAATTGCTGACGTTTCTTTGTAACGAAACATTCCAAGTATAATTTTTTCCATTCTTTAATCCTTCCAATAATTCATAGGAAAGATAGCTGTCATCCGGTGCGTTGTATTGAATGTCCACCATGCTGACTTTAGCGGTCAGACTACCTGAATTTACAGAGTTGTATTTCATGTCAAGACCGAAGCGATGACTCTTCGCGTTTTCACCGATACTGCCTTCTTTGTTGATTTTATTCATGTATTTGTATGAAGCGGTAATACGAAAAGCATTTCCGGGCTGATAACTTAAACGAGGTTCCACCTGATCAGAAAGAATCCGGTAGTTGCGAGTTGAAAAGAAATCCGAACTGTTTCTCTTCGTTCCTTTTTCCAAGCCAAGATTTAAAAGAAAATCTTGTGTAATGTTCCACCTCAAATTAACGCCGGTGGAGTTAATGGATCTGGATTCAAATCCGGATGTGAGGAAATTTTTGTTTCTGTTTTCCTGCCAGGTAGCATCCGCACCAAAAACAGAATTGCTCCGGTTGAAATAAAGCGTATTCCGGATGCTGGAATTGGTGGATACCAGCGAGCTGTCACCGATATTTCTGTTGAATGGATTCAGAGAAGAAAGGAGTGATTCATCCTTTGTTTTTTTATCCAGGCGAACCGACAACTGATTCGACCAGCGATACAGAAACGGGGTTTTACCGTCTGTGGATGCGCCCCCGGCAGCGGAAGGTTGTAGAGTAAGCACCTCCGCAAACTGATTACTGCGAGTGGTGATATAATTATTGGTCGGAACAAATACTCGGATGTATTTTGCCTGATCCGAAAATGAAGCTACAGCAAATTCATCCAGATCCTTTACACCATTTGAATTCAAATCGCCGAGATAAGCATAAACACCCTGTCCTGCGGGAACTTCGAGGTAGTAATATTCCTGTTTGCGTTCCTGTCCTGTTCCTACTTCGTAATAAGTACTTGCCGATACCACTCCTTTCCAGAGATTAAGAGAATGATCGAATCGGTTCAGAAGAGTTTTCGTTGGCTCGGCTGCTGTCAGTGAGGTGTCCAGGATACTCAATACCCGGTAAGTAGTTGTTGTGCGGAGAGTGTTGTTCGGATTTTTTGAAAACTCTGTGGTCAGATTTACATCTTCCGCTTTTGTTACTGAACGGAAGCTATTCAGTTTTGGCGAAAAGTCATAGCGCTGTTTGTAGCTTAGCATGGCTTTGGATTTTGAAGAATCTTGTGTAGATAGAAATCCTTCTGCTTCCTGGTAAGCGTAACTGTTGCTTCGCAAAGAATCCGATTGAATTGGTAGAAACTTGTTTTGTTCAGCGTTTTCTCTTGCACCAAGCACAAATCTCCAAATGGGTCTTGAAATTTCAGCATTGTGTCGGATGTATTTTGTTTCAGTCGTTATTCCTTTGGTGGATAGATAACTTCCGGCAGCACTGATGCTGTACTTGTTCAATTGCAAACGGGTGGAAAGTGCGTTCATGAGTCCATTATAAGCACTGCCTTTATTATAGGATTTCAGTTGATAAGTGAGATTTCCAAGTTTCTGTCGGATGAGAGAGGTCTGAAAACCTGCTATGTGTTCATCACTGAGAAGAGTAGTGGTACCAAGATTCCAGTCACGTTCAAATTCTACATTCCTGTAACGTTCGACCGGTCTAAAGTTTTTGCCGGTGTACTCATAGTTGAGTTGATTCTGGAGCAGCCAGCCATTTACTGTGTCGGATGAGAGTCTTGTCTGATTCTGATATTTCAATTGCAGTGCATAACCTGCATCGTTGGCTTTGTCTTTCTTTGAAAAGAGATTTACATCGTTATTGCTGAGAGCACTTTCAACGCTGATTTTATTTTGTTTGTCAAGGATGTATTCAGCGCCAAGCGTGAACAATTGCTGTTTTTTGGGTGTGATCAACAGAGAAACCGGCGCATAATTCCCCTGTGAAATATTGTTCACCGGTTGGATCCATTTGAACACTCGTCCATTTGCGGAATTGATATCAAGAATGTAATCACCTTTTCCGAATCCTACTTCTGAAAAAGTGACCTGCCAGTATGCGCTGTCGGCATTGGTTGAATACAAATAGATAGAATATGTCCCGGAAATAGTAGTCGTATCTTTTTTCTGATACAATACCATATCCCCGTTGAAAGCCACGCTATCAGCGGTAGGGAAGAAGGCCAGCTGGGTGTTATCTCCGACGGATGCCATCAATGCTTTTCTTGCACTATCAAGTTCGAGCAGCAAGGGTTGGTTTTTACTATCCTGCTCGGAATATACATTCAGCTTCAGTTTCAGACGGTTGCTTTCAAATTCATTGTTGAGATAAATCAGTGAGCGGGCATAATTTTTATCCGAATATTCAAATTCGACAACGATGCGGGAATCTTTTGTAACCATTCTCTTCGCTGTGAATGTAATTTCGGCAATGTTGTAATCGATGATATAATCATCAGAACTTCCACGAGAAAGCAATCTTCCGTCGAGATATACTTTTTCTGTACCGGAAAGGACGATGATGTATGTTTCTCCACTGCTTCCGGTCAATTTATAAGGGCCCTGATTTCCTTCAATCGGATTGATAGTATTCTTCGCGAACTTTCCTTTGGAGACAGCCGCGGATGCGCCAACCCGCATAATTCTTTTGCGAGTTGAATCCGGTTTCTGATTCAGATCAAAGGCCGTTGTAAAATACCCTCCCTGACCTTTCTTGAAAAAATTCATGAAATAACTATCGGGCCTTCGAAGTTCAAAGTCTCCGGCAATCAGTTTGCTCTTTTGGTTGGAGAGCTGAATAAAAACTTTATCGAAGTCCTGTAATTGTTGCGTATTTCCTTCGGGCTGGATAGGAATATTTTCATCAGTAATTGCTGCGAGTATTTCAACATTATCACTCAGTTTACCGGAAAGTTGGAGGTTCAGACTACTGTTCACAAACACATCCTGATTGTTTCCAAAAGTGATTCCTCTTGAAATACTCCCTGATCGGGTGAGCCCGGATATTCTGAAAAAGTCGGGCTGCTGATCGGATGGATTATAATAAAATGGATTTTGTCCAGAAGCTTTTACAATCTCTTTTAAACTTTTATGTTGAAGTGTTTCACCCAAACGAAAAGAAAGTACCCTGTAAACAACTTTGATGCTGTCAGTTTTTATCGCCTTATATTCCGCACTGTTTTTATTCCAGATTAATAGTCCGGAAATTTCATCGAGTCTGTATGCGGAGGTATCAAGCGGTTTGTTTTCGGAATTTAGTAAGTACGCTGAATGTGGTACCAGACTTAAAGTATCCATTTGAATGCTGTCCTGACGCAGGGAAATATAACGACTCCTCAGGTTGCTGAGTGTTTGTCCACCTGATTGCAGGATTGAAAAAAATAAGACGGAAAGCAGTAAAAATTTCCGCATCACAGGGAAAGAAATGGAATGGTTGATTTTGTAAATGTAATGGATTCAGTTGCTTTGCTGCGGAGACTAAAATCAAGATATTAACGTAAAAATCAGGTTTGTATTCTGTTTTTGTATCTGAATTCCAATTTTCATTAAGTTTATCCCGGCTATGAAAAGAATCGTTTCTTATAATGTTAACGGTATCCGTTCAGCATTGAACAAGGGCTTACCCGATTGGATCCGGTCCGTACAACCGGACATACTTTGTGTCCAGGAATTAAAAGCGATGGCAGATCAGGTAGATGTTTCCTTTTTTGAGGAGGAAGGATACCATCATTACTGGTTCCCTGCACAGAAAAAGGGATACAGCGGTGTTGCCATTTATACACGCATAAAACCTACTCATGTTGAATATGGCTGTGGTATCCCGGAGTCTGATTGCGAAGGCAGGGTGATCCGCGCTGATTTCGGTGATGTCTCTGTAATGAGCGTTTATGCACCTTCCGGCTCAAGCGGTGATGAGCGCCAGGATTTTAAAATGAAATGGCTTGCATCTTTTGCTCCCTACATTCAAAAACTCAGAAAGAAACGACCCAATTTGATTATGGCCGGTGACTTCAATATTTGTCACAAGGCAATAGACATTCACAATCCGGTAAGCAACGCGAACAGTTCAGGATTTTTGCCTGAAGAAAGAGCATGGATGGATCAGTTCCTGAGTAAAGATATCGTGGATACATTCCGACATTTCAATAAAGATCCGCATCAATATACCTGGTGGAGTTTCCGTGCAAATGCGAGAAACAAGAACCTGGGATGGCGGATCGATTATCAATTCGCCACCAAACCACTCGAAAATAGTCTGGTCCGATCCGTATTGTTACCTGAAGCAAAACACAGCGATCATTGTCCGGTTTTGCTGGAAGTGGATTTTTAAGAAATGCATCTTCTTCACCTTTTTTGCCAGATGAAGGTCAAAAAAAAACCACACCGTTGATCTGGTGTGGTTAAAAAAAAAATTTCCTGATTACTTGATACCGAGGCGGGCTTTGACAAGAGGCATGATGTTATCACTTTCCTGTGCAAAGATTACACTGCCGAGGCTTGTATCGAAGATGTATGAGTATGCTTTTTCTTTCGCGATATCTTTGATCGCGTCTTCAGCTTTTTTCAGGATCGGACCGTAGAGTTCTTCTTTCTTTTTCTGGATAGATTCCTGAGCTGTTTGTTGGAAATCCTGGATACGGTTACCAAGGTCAGTTAATTCCTTTTCTTTGGTAGTACGGATCGCGTCCGGCATTGAATCGGCTTTTGACTGATATGCCTGTAATTTTGTTTGGTATTCTACAGTCATACCTTTCAGCTGAGAATCCAGTGACTCACCGAATTTTTTCAGTGTACTGTCAGCTTGTTTTGTTTGCGGCATCATCTGGATCAGTTGCCCGGAATCAATATGGCCGAATTTAAGAGTTTGTGCAAAGGCAGTTATCCCGGTCAGAAGTACGGCAACACATGCAAGCACCAGCGATTTTTTCATCATGTTTTTAGTAAATATAAGTGTGGAAATTATTTTTTCGGTTCGTCAGTCTTAGAAGGTGCACGATCAGGAGTTCCTGCCGGAGATGTGGATTCGCCTCCCTTAGCGGCACCTGCTCCTGATTCTTTCTTGGCAGGTTTAAATCCGAGTGCAAGCAGGATGTCGTCGCTTTTATCGTACTTCGGGTTTGCATACAACATAATCAGATCACTTGATTTGTCAAAAATGACCGCGTAACTCTGGTCAGTTGCAAGCTTTTTAACAGCATTGTAGATCTTGTCCTGAATGGGCTTTACCATTTCCTGTTTCTTTTTGAAAAGATCACCTTCATAACCGAAGCGCTGCTTCTGTAAATCTTTAACGTCTTTTTCTTTCTGAGAAATTTCGTCCTGACGACGTTTTTTCATTTCTTCAGTTAGCAATACCTGCTCAGCCTGGTAAGCTTTGTAAAGTTTATCGATGATGGCATATTTATCTTCGATTTCTTTCTGCCATTGAATCGAAAGGTTATCGAGTTGTTGTTGTGCGTTTTTGTAATCCGGAATATTTTCGAGGATGTACTGTGTATTTACATAAGCATATTTCTGTGCCTGTGTTGTAGAAGATGCAAGGCACAATAAAAGTGCGAATGCTGCAAAAATGTTTCGGGTTGAGAAGGCCTTTTTCATGGCGATTTCCTTTTTCTTTAAGGGTTGCAAATGTATGAATTTAAAATTGTTGACCAATTGAGAAGTGGAATTGAGCCCCATTCGCGTTCGGATCATTTGGAATTTTATCGAAACCATAACCCCAGTCAAGTCCCAGCAATCCGAAGACCGGCAGGAAAATCCGGATACCACCGCCCAGAGAACGTTTCGCGCTGAAAGGATTGAACTGATTGAATTTCAGCCAGGAATTTCCTCCTTCTGCGAAGCCAAGAATATAGATAGTAGCTGACGGATTCAGTGACAATGGATAACGGAGTTCTAAGGTGTATTTGTCAAAGATTGTGCCACCTATGGTATTGTTGTAGATGTTGCGCGGGCTAAGGGAATTGTTCTCATAACCGCGGAGGGCAATGATTTCACGACCGTCCAAGGCATAACCGGAAAGTCCGTCACCACCAAGATAGAAGCGTTCAAAAGGCGATGCACCAATATCTCTATTGTAGAGTCCGAGGAAGCCATATTGGATTTTCGTATGGAGAACAAGGTTGCCAGCAATACGGGTAAACCACAGTGAAGAGAATTTCCATTTGTGGTATTCAATGAATTTGTATTTCTCGTTATCACTAGCTGTTTTGTAATCTTTATTACTGAATAAAGAATAAGGCGGAGTGAATTGCGCTGTCAAAGAAAGCTGTGAACCACTACGTGGATAAATCGGAGCGTCAATTGAATTCCGGGAAATGGTTTCCTGAAAACTGAGATTGTTGGCGACACCGTCACTGAACAGGAAAGTGCTTCCGTAATTTTTCAGGATATAGTATTGATAATTAATTTCATGATAAATGGAAAAGAAATCATCCGGTTTTTTCAGTCGCTTTCCAAGACCGACAGATGCTCCTGAAATGGTGATGGATTGTCGGAGCGGACTTTCTTTAGCATATCCGTTAGACTGAACAGAGTGAAATAAAGAAACACTGAATGAATTTGCTTTTTTACCTCCGAGCCATGGTTCAGTAAAAGATATGTTATAGCTCTGGTAGTATTTTCCATTGGTTTGTCCACGCAAACTCAGACGCTGTCCGTCACCGGAAGGTAAAGGACGCCATGCGCCTTTTTTGAATGTGTTGCGAGCGGAGAAATTATTGAAAGAAAGACCAAGCGTTCCTACCAATTGATTGGCTCCATAACCACCCGATAATTCCAGCTGATCCGAAGGTTTTTCTTCGACAGTGTATTCAATATCCACGGTACCATCGGCAGGATTTGGTTTTGGATTTACCCCGAGTTTTTCCTGATCGAAATAACCCAGCTGTGCCAATTCTCGTTGTGTGCGGATGATGTCGGTACGACTGAACAATTGTCCGGGCTTGGTACGAATCTCACGCATGATGACACGGTCATTTGTTTTTGTATTGCCAACAACAGTTACCTTATTGATGCGTGCCTGCTTCCCTTCGTAAATCCTCATTTCAAGATCGATACTGTCTGACTCCACATTAATTTCCACCGGTGTTACCGAGAAGAATAGATAGCCATCGTCCATGTACAAAGAACTGACGTCACGGCTATTCTGACTCATGAACAAGCGTTGATCAAGAACACTCTGATCATAGATGTCGCCTTTTTTAATTCCAAGAATGCTGTTGAGTTCCTGAGATGAATGTTTGGTGTTTCCCACCCATGTGATGTTACGGAAGAAATACTGATGGCCTTCCTGTACCTGGATTCGGATATCCATTGATTTCTCATCATGAGCATAAACTGTATCTTTTACAATGGCAGCATCACGATAACCACGATCCGCATACTTCGCGATTAATTTGGTTTTATCTTCCTGATATTTTTCATCCAGGAATTTCGAAGAAGTGAAAATCTTATACCAACGTTTTTCCTTGGTATCTTTCATCGCACGTTTCAGTTTGCCATCAGTAAATGCAGTATTTCCATCGATATAAATGCGGTGGATTTTGACTTTGCTTTTCTTATCAACGACAATCTCCAGGATCTCCCTGTTAGCGAAAGTAGTATCCCGGATTTCATTGATCGTTACCACTGCATTGAGGTAACCTTTGTCGACGTAAAAGTTCTTCACGATATTCCGTGTAGAAGCGATTACATTTTCAGTGACAACCTTGTCGCGTTCCAGTTTTACTTTTTCACGGATTTTATCAGCCTCTGATTTGCTGACACCTTTGAATGAGAATTTGGATAAACGTGGTCTTTCCTGAAGACGAAGTTCAAGGAAAATGGTCTGTCCCTGTGTGCGGGTTGCCAGCACTTTCACATCTGAAAACAATCCTTGTTTCCAGAGATTCGTGATGGCTTTTGTTGTTTTGTCACCGGGAACTTCGATGGTATCTCCAACGATCAATCCTGATAAATTGATCAATACACCTTCATCCAGGTATTGTGTTCCGGTAACGATGACTCCGCCGATCACAAATTGTTTCGGATTTCCGTAATCAACGATGAGGCTGTCTCCACCCAGTTGCACTTGTGCATAAAGGGATTGAATAGAAATAAAAAGGAGAACAGTAAAAAGAAATCTTTTCATCATCAGGGTTTAGGTAATTGTTCGCTCACAAGGCCAAAACGTCTTTCACGGTTTTGGTAATCGATCAGGGCTTCGTACAAATCTTCTTTTCCGAATTCCGGCCAGAGCTTATCTGTAAAGTATAATTCGGAATAAGCAATTTGCCACATCAGGAAATTACTAATCCGGTGTTCTCCGCTTGTTCTGATCAGTAATTCAGGATCAGGAATGGATGCGGTATTTAAATGGGACGCGATCGTTTGTTCATTGATATCATCCGCTTTTATTTTTCCTTCTTCAACTTCCATTGCGATCTCACGCATTGCATTGGTGAGTTCCCATTTGGAACTATAACTCAACGCGAGCACGAGTGACATGCGTGTGTTGCCTGCAGTTTCACGGATCGCTTCCTGCAATTCCTGATAACAACCGGCAGGAAGTGATTTCAAATCACCAATTGCAAGGAGGCGAATATTATTTTTATGAAGCGTTTCCTTTTCCTGGTTGATGGTGTGTATCAGTAGTTCCATCAACGCGTCAACTTCTTCTCTTGGGCGATTCCAGTTTTCAGTAGAAAAGGCATACAAGGTCAGGTATTTGATCCCAATTTCAGCAGCTGCTTCTGTGGTATCACGCACGGCTTTCACGCCATTTTGATGACCAAAGACACGCATCTGTCCCTGCTTTTGCGCCCATCGTCCATTCCCGTCCATGATGACGGCAAGGTGCAACGGTAGCTTACCCGGAATTATTTTGTCTTTTAGACTCATTCGCCAAAAATGAAAAGCGGCGCAAGTTAATTAAAATAGGTAAAAAGAGGGGTGAATTCCTGAGGAAGAGAAAAGATAAAGTGTGTTAAAAATTAATAAAAACAGGGTTTTTATAATCAATTCTGATACTTTTTACTCAAATGAGTAAATAAATCAATATCGACGCATTCTGAACGGCCGGCAGATGTCTCTTTGCAGACTTGTGAGTCGGATATAAATGGTAATTCCGGCAAAAATGTACCAGTCTTTGTCTCTTGAATTTCCTCTTTGTTTTCTGAAAACTGGAGTGAAAACGGTTGTATCAGATCGTGAAAAAGATCTGTCGGATAACGCGACCGCGGCAGGACCACGAGTAGCCAGGAGCCGGGCCATATCTGGATAAGTGGTGCTCACATCGTCGAGATAATCGGTATAGGTTCTGCGTGCACCGACTTCTATTCCGACACCTACACGACCGCTTCCGGTAATTTTTATTCCGCCTCCGATAGGAATAGCGAGTTGGATCCGTTTGTATTCTTTTTTGCCGTTGTAGCCTTGTCCTTCTGTTCCCAGAGGTTGTAATTCATATACTTCGCCGTTCAGTTCGGCTTTCGGATTGAAATGGAAGACAGAAATTCCGGTGAAGAGATAAGGAGTAAAGGGGAAATCGGAATTCCCTGTTTCATAGGGGAAAAAGTTAAATTCTAACTGTGGGGAGAGTTCAAGAATATTTGAATAGAAAGATAAATTTCTGTCGAGTTCAAAACCTGTTGTCGCTTTGGCATCATCACCGGAAATGCGGCCGTAATTAAGTTCCAGTTTCCAACTCCAGTGCCGATTCCAGTTATGACGGAAAAATGCTCCGAAAGCAGGATTGATAAAATCGGTATTGAAGGTATGCGGGGAAAGTTCTCCTTTGTAATTGGCAACTCCAGCCTGGATACCAATTTCGTTGTATTGACCATTTGCCTGGTTGCAAAAGAGGCAAGTCAGAAACAGGAAGAGGATTGGAGTTCTCGTAAAATTCATGAAGGGAAACCCGTATTGGGTGATTAGCTTCAACGGATAAATGCCCGATAAATTCTCAGGAAAATATCAAAAACGAGGTAAATTATTACGTCCGTTCTTAAGCTTGTAGTTTATGCTGAAAATGCCAAACATATAAGAATCCTTATCCATTGGATCTCCGCGTTGCTCGCCGGCATCAGTATTGTGTCTGCCAGGCTCTTTTGCGGAACGATCCGATAACGCAGCTGCGTCAGGATTTGCGTTTGGATAATTGTTGAAGTCAAAATAGGTGGTACTTACATCATCAATATAATCGGTAAATGTTTTTCGGATGCCAAGCTCCAGCCCAAGACCCCAGGTACGGTCAATTGTATATTTAAATCCGATACCCACCGGTATGCAAAGTTGAACAAGTGAATATCTGTTTCGGGAAGGTATCAGACCTTGTCCTTCAGTACCTAAAGGTTGTAGGCGGATGGTCGTTCCTTTGTAAGTTGTTTTCGGGTCAAAATAAAATACGCCGACACCAACAAATGCATAGGTGTACAATTCATAACCTTTCATCCCCCGGACTTTCCTCAATCTGTATCGGTGACCTACCTGTTCCTGCTGGAAAGCGCCTTCGAAGTTGACATTGAATTCGTAAATATCAGAGAAGAAATTCAGGTTGCGATAATTCCGGAAATACTCTGTGGTGAGTTTGTCATCACCGGAAATACGACCATAAGTAAGGTGTGATTTAAGGGCAAAATAATTGCTGAGCTTGTACCGTAATCCTACAGAAGCCGCCATTCGGGTGAGTGACCACTCCAGATCGCGGAAATAGTTTGTGCCGATTTGGTTGGCGCCGCCCAGTTCCCCGAGGAAATTACTAATTCCAAGGCCGAAACTGAACTCGTAACGCTGACGTTTCCAGCGTTGGGCTTCAGAAATTGCTGGTACCAGCAATAAAGCCGTTAAAAGTAGAAGTACAATTTTCTTCATGCGGTCAGACAGTACTCGGCAAATATAGTAATTAAAAAATATGATACATTATACGGACGAGAACAGTTTAAAAGTTCCCGTTCGCATGAAATATAAGCCTTTTTTTACCTCGATTTTATTAATTTCTCGTATCCAATCCCCAATTTAGTTTCTTTCGCAGGGTGTTCAGGAAATTTTCATTACTGAGGCGGACCAGGTTGATACAATACGCTTCTTTCCTGACTGCCAATTGATAACCGGAATCAATCGTAACAGACCGGGAATCAAGTGTTGCCATAAAATGCTGGCTCCGACCTTCGACTTCCAGGGAAATGACGTTTTTATCGGAAACAACAATTGGCCTCACATTCAGATTGTGAGGCGCGATTGGGGTAATCACGAAACTTTCTGATTGGGGAACGATGATCGGCCCGCCACAGCTCAAAGAGTATCCTGTTGATCCGGTTGGTGTTGCCAATATTAAGCCATCTGCCGAAAATGT
>CAYMMN010000015.1:0-19263 GCA_964391495.1 uncultured Flavobacteriales bacterium
GGTAATCCCAGTGCTTCGATTAACCCTGATAGCTTCGTCGGATTGCGTTCCAGAAGCGCATAATTCACGCCCGCCCCCCCAAGGTCAGTAATAAGAGCCGACTTATTCACCAACAGTTCGGGATCATTGGCAAAAAGTCATCCTGTAGTATGAATGCTTATTTTATATTTGCCCGATTCCTAAACGATTCGTCTTTGTGCCACGTGTTTTACGAATTATTAACCGATTAAATCTGGGCGGACCGACCTTCAACGCAGCTCTTTTGACGAAGCACATGGCTCCGGAATTTGAGACTTTGTTGGCGGCAGGTACAAAGCAGGATTCTGAAGAGAGTTCGGATTTCATCGTACATGAAATGGGACTTTCTTACCGGAAAATCCCGGAGATGCATCGTTCTTTAAATCCGGTCAGAGATTATGCAGCATACAAAAAAATTGTAAAAATTATCCGGGAATTTAAACCGGATATTGTTCATACACATGCCGCAAAAGCGGGAACTCTCGGACGTTTAGCGGCTATCCGGGAAAATGTACCGGTGATTGTTCACACCTTTCATGGACATGTGTTTCACTCCTATTTTCATCCTTTAAAAACAAAATTATTTCTTGGCATAGAGCGTTATCTCGCTGCAAGAAGTTCGGCCATCATTGCTATCAGTGATCGTCAAAAATTTGAATTGAGCACTATACATAAAGTCTGTCCCCCTTCCAAAATCAAAGTAATTCCATTGGGATTTGATTTGTCGAGATTTCAGGAGAATATATCTGACAAGCGGAAAATTTTCAGGGAAAAATATCTTCTGGACCCGGATGAAATCGCGGTAGGAATTATTGGCCGATTAGTGCCTGTAAAGAACCATACACTTTTTCTGCGAGCCGCGGCAAGAGCCTTACAAAACACGAACAAAAGAGTGCGCTTTTTCCTGATTGGTGACGGAGAAGAAAGAACACACCTCATCAATCTTTGTAATGAACTGAAGCTGGATCATACTTATTTCCCACAGCAATCCAGAAAAGCGACGGTAACTTTTTGCAGCTGGATTCATGAAGTAGATGTAGCCATTTCGGGACTTGACGTTATCGCCCTCACTTCATTGAATGAAGGCACTCCGGTGAGCCTGATTGAAGCGCAGGCAGGAAATAAAGCGATCATCACCACTGATGTGGGAGGAATTGAAAATATAGTCGCTTCCGGATCTACAGCTTTATTGGTTGCCAACAACGATCTTGACAAGTTCTCGGACGGGCTTACGAAGATACTGGAAGACGACAAATTACGTTCCCATTTGTCTGAGCATGGCTGGGAACTCGTGAAGGAAAGATTTCATTATACTAGGCTTGTTCAGGAAATGAAAGGCCTTTATTACGATTTATTGGCAAGTCGTCGCTCGAAGCGCTAATGCTATTATTTTCTGGGAAATTCGTTAATAAATCCTATTTTTGTCAACATAAACAACACATGCGGAACCTCCTTTTTATTTGTGTACTAGGACTTTTATGCAGTTGCCGTTCCCTGGCGCCCAACAGAATGTTTCAAACTCCCAAGGACTATGAATATTCCAGGGATACTCTTGCGACAGGTGCCAAAACAACTTACCTGATTCAGCCTTACGATAAGCTCGAATTGCACATTTATAGCAATGATGGATTTCGGTTGGTTGACATCACTCAAAATACGATGACATCCACCAATATGTATGAAAATTTCTCTTACGTAGTGGATGATTCAGGTATGGTGAAGTTTCCGATTATTGGTTATGTAAATCTCCTGGGTCAGGATATTCGTGCAGCACAGACTCTTCTTGAAAGCATGTACTCCAAATACTACAATGATCCTTTTGTCATTCTAAAGGTAACGAACCGACATGTATTGGTATTCCAGGGTGATAACGGACATGGTGTATTAGTGAATTTACAAAATGACAACACCAGTTTGTTTGAAGCGCTTGCGCTTTCAGGGGGACTCACAGAGAACAGTAAAGCTTATAAAATCAAGATCATCAGAGGTGATTTGCATAATCCGAAAATTTATAAAGCGGATGTCTATACTCTAGAGGGTTTAAAAGATTCAGAACTGAGAATTCTCAGTAATGATATTATCTATATTGAAGCAGCACCGGATTACAAACAAAGAGTTTTCCAGCAGATTACGCCCGTTGTGGGAATTATTACCGCCGTTTTACTTGTTTTGAATCTTGTGAAAAACTAATCGATGGGCAGAAAGAAAATATCGAATCTGAATGAAGAGTTTGATCTGAAATTATTCGCCATCATCGCGCGAAAGAATTTCTATCTGCTGTTCATCAACATTACCATTTTTCTAACACTTTCTTATCTCTATCTCCGTTACACCCACCCTATCTACCAATCCGAAACAGTTTTAAAAATCGGAACGGTAAATAACGCGAACGCGGTCCTTAACCTCCAGAATACTCAGTTCATGGACGCGATGGGATCTTCCAATCAACTTGCCGGAGATATCGAACTTTTGCGCTCACGGGTAATGATCTCCCGTGTAATTGAGCGCATGAAGATGGACGTAAGTTATTATTTCCATGGAAATGTTCTTGACAATGAAATGTACAAGAACGCTCCATTTACTGTGGAATACCAGATTCAGGATTCCAACCTTTTGGACACCCGCTTTAACCTTACTTTTGATTCGCAAAAACAATTTCAGGTTCGTTACCGTTGGGGAGATCAGGATGTAGTCCGCTCCGGCGCTGTTGGTGAATGGAATGCATATCCCGGAATTCGTTTCAGGATCAAGGTTACTGATTTCCAGACCATCCTCAAGCAACAGAAAAAAATCAGTGATAATCCTTTCTTCTTTACCATTAATAATAAAGAGACCCTGATTGAGAAATATTATCAGTTTGTATCGGTGATGATTCTCAATCCGAATGCGCAAACGATCAAAATTTCTTTCAAAGACAACAATGCCAACAAAGCCGCGGACTTTGTGAATACCATGGCAGAAGAGTATGATGAATACGATAAAGAAAGAAAATCAGAAGGTTCCAATAAATCACTTGGCTTTATCAATGAAACAATTCAGTCCATCGACAATGAACTGAAAATTTCAGAAATTTCACTTGAGCTTTTCAAGAAGGAAAACAAAATAATTGACCCTTCAAAAAACGCTGATGATGTATTGGAGCACATTCACACCATGATTGATCAGCGGGTTGCGATTCAACTCGATATGGCTGTCTTGGATCGTTTGGAAAAAGATATTCTTACGAATGATAAAATGGAGAATTTATTACCTCTATTGGCCGGGACATATACTGATAATCTGATTCAAAACCTGGTAGAGAAAATTCAGACGCTGGAAGATAAAAAATCGAACCTTGGTTTCATGGCTACAGATGCCAACGCGGCAATGAAATCGCTTGATCTGGATATCGACAACCAGCGAAAAATTTTGATCAAATCCATGGCTAACGCGAAACTGTCACTGGTGGAAAAAATAAAGTCCATCGATGACCGGATCGCAGAATTTGAACTTGGATTCATGAAATTGCCGGGGAAGGAAGCTGAAATGTCAAGGCTTCAACGGACATACGAAGTCAATCAGAAATTTTACCAATTGCTGCTGGAGAAAAAAGTTGAATTTTCTATTACGAAAGCGGGAGTTGTCACCAATAACATCATTCTTCAAAGAGGTAAAGTGCAGACTGAACCACTTTCTCCCAACCGCAGACTTATTATCGCGGGAAGTTTGCTTTTGGGTTTCATCATCAGCTTCCTGATCATCTTTGTACGTTACCTCTTTTACAATGAAATCATGTCCTTGGATGAGATCAATCAATACACAGATGCATCTTTGTTGGGTATCATTCCAAAATACAAAAGTGAAATTCCTGTATCGCAGTTGTTGGTTGACAAAAATCCAAAATCAGCTATTTCTGAATCCTTCCGTTCTGTTCGTACCAATTTACAATTCATCTCTAATGAACCGGGATCCAAGGTTATCGCGATCACATCCACTATTTCCGGTGAAGGAAAAACTTTTGTGGCCATCAACCTTGCCGGTGTAATCGCCTTTTCTGAAAAGAGAGTAATGATCATTGACCTTGACATGCGGAAACCAAAGATTCACCTTGGTTTCAATGTTGAGAACGTAAGGGGAATGAGTACGATTCTTATCGGAAAAGATAGTCCGGAGAATTGTATCAATAAGAGCAACCTGAAAAATCTGGATTTCATTACCGCCGGACCTATTCCTCCAAATCCATCGGAATTGATCCTAAGTAAGCGGATGAATGAACTCATCGATTATCTTAAAAACTCTTACGATGTAGTGATTATCGATACTCCTCCTGTGGGTATTGTAACCGATGGTGTCGAAATTATTCAGAATGCGGATTATCCGATTTACATCATTCGTGCGCAATATTCGAAACGAATGTTTATCCAGAATCTGAACAAATTGATTGACGAAAACAAAATCAAAATGGCCGTGGTATTGAATGGTGTTGAGATGTCGCGCTTCAAATACGGCTATGGTTATGGATATGGATATGGTTATGGATATGGATACGGATACGGATACTATGACGATGAAGCAAAGAAACACATGTCCCGCTGGGATCGCCTCAAAATGCGGTTGAAAGGTAATTAAGGATTACGTATGAAATTTATCAATACTCCGATTGCCGGGCTGGTTATCATTGAACCGGCAATTTATCATGATGAGAGGGGTTCATTCATTGAATCTTACAATAAGGAACAATTCTTCGCTGCCGGCATTGATGTTGAGTTCATTCAGGATAACCAATCCATCAGCAAGATCAATGTCATTCGTGGGTTGCATTTTCAAAAGGATCCCAAAGCTCAGGGAAAGCTTGTGCGAGTTGCAAAAGGAAGAGCTTTGGATGTAGCGGTAGATATTCGTCCAGACTCCCCAACGTATGGTAGATATTTCAGCCTGGAATTAAATGCAACCAGTCAGGTAATGATGTGGATTCCACCGGGATTCGCTCACGGTTTTTCAGTGCTCGAAGACGATACCGTATTCTGTTACAAAGTCACCAGCCCCTACAGTAAAGAGCATGAAAGAGGGATACGTTTTGATGATCCGGAATTGAATATTGACTGGAAAGTCTCCAAACCAATTGTTTCGGGAAAAGATAAAATACTTCCTTCACTCAGAGAGTATATGCCTGAATCCCGTCATTAAGGTCACCACTAAATTGAGATTGTATACCCATAAAAAGTCAACCATCACCAATGTCCATTGTGACTACAGTCAAATTTTTTAATTTTGGGCGACATTAAACAGAAAATCAGTAATCCAGCACAATGAATCAAACCGGCCAATATTTAATTACAGTGTATGGCCTGTTTTTCGTGGTATCCATTGTATTTTCCTTTCTGATCAACCGGCTCTTCTTAAAGTTTGTACGTACACTTGGCATCCGCAATCAGGATGATACGGTGATTCGCTGGGGTTCGCAATCAAAACCTGCTGTCGGAGGGTTTTCATTCTACATTATCTACCTGTTATCAGTCATCACCTACTCTATTTTCTTTGACAGCAATCAGGTATTTCTGAGTAAGGAGTTCATTGGAATTTTACTGGCGACGATGCTGGGATTTCTTCTTGGATTAGCCGATGATGCATACAATACAAAACCCTTTCTTAAATTTCTGACACAGGTTACCTGCGCTGTTATACTGATGGTTACAGGAACTGAAATCACGCTCTCATATGTAGAGCCCGTGAATTATGTCATTACTATTTTTTGGGTAGTAGGGATCATGAATTCACTCAACATGCTGGATAATATGGATGCGATTACTACTACAGTCTCCATATCCATTATCCTTTCCGCACTGACCGTGATGGCTTTTCACCAGGAGTTCGGAAGTGTGTATTTCATGATCATGATTGGTGTGATGGCTGCTCTTATCGGTTTCCTGTATTTTAACTGGCACCCGTCAAAAATGTACATGGGCGATACCGGAAGTCAGTTCCTTGGTGTATTTCTTGCGGCAGTGGGTATTAAGTACCTTTGGAATGCAGAGCCTCCTTCCGGAGATCTTATCAGTGCAAGAAATTTATTGCTTCCATTGATCGTGTTTTTAATGCCGATAATCGATACCACAACCGTTGTGATCAATCGTTTGATGAAAGGACAAAGTCCGTTTATCGGTGGTAAAGACCACACGACACATGCTCTTGCTTATCTGGGTCTGAGTGACAGGCAAGTCGCTTTGGTTTTTTGGTTTATGACTTTATTGTCTTTATTGCTTGTTGTGATTATTGAAAAATACTTACTTGACTGGACGCATACATACACATTCATCTTTTCAATTTACATTCTGATCATGTTTTCATTGTTCTACTATGCGGCGAGAACTGTGAAAAAGAAAAAGGAAAATGTCTGATTGATCAGGCTATGCTGTATTGTTTTAGAAAATCAGAAAGTTTACGCATCGCATTTGAGCGATGACTAAATCTGTTTTTTTCCTCTAAACTCATTTCCGCAAAAGTTCTTTGTTCTCCTTCGGGTATAAACACAGGATCATATCCAAATCCATGAGATCCTACCGGAGTTTCAGTAATTCTTCCTTCAATAGAGCCTTCAAAAATATATTCCTGATCACCAAGATACAGTGCGATCACCGTTCTGAATCTCGCTTTTCTGTTTTGTACTCCCTGCATTTCAGTGAGTACTTTCAGAACATTGTCTTCAGCAATACATGCAGGCCCGGCATATCTGGCAGAATATACACCCGGTCGACCATTCAAGGCTTCAATTTCCAGACCGGTATCATCTGCAAAACAATCCACACCAAATTTATCGTGAACATAACGGGCTTTTTGACGGGCATTGTCTTCAAGCTTAACTCCTGTTTCAGGCAAATCGTCATCACATTCGATGTCCTTCAGACTGATTAATTGTAATTCAGCCGGAAGCAAATGTGTGACTTCTTTTATTTTATGTTGATTGTTGGTTGCGAATACGAGGCGCATGATGGAGTGTGTGTGTGGAGTGTGTGTGTGGAGTGTGAGTGTGAGTGTGAGCGTGATTTTGGGTGTGCGGGGTTTTTATTTGGGTGTATGTATTATAGTTGTGGGCAAAGGTGCTAAAATCAATTTGAGTGTGGAAATTGAGTGGATCCGGGGACGATATTTTTACAGTGTAGCTGTGGAAAAACACTTCATTCATAGGCCAAAAGGGCCGGGAATTCCCTTTTAAAGAGCAATTATTTTGTATCTTTGAGAAGTAAAAAATCTTTGCTCAACAGAGGCAGAACCTGAAATTTCTATGAAAGTCGCATTGATCACCGGAATCACCGGACAAGATGGAGCTTACCTGGCAGAATTTCTTTTGAAAAAGGGATACTATGTTCACGGTATCAAACGCAGAAGCTCTTTATTTAATACCGACCGGATCGATCATTTGTATCATGATCCGCATGAGAAAAATGTAAAATTCAAGTTGCATTATGGTGATCTGACTGACAGTACCAATTTGATTCGCATCATACAGGAAACACAACCGGATGAAATTTACAATCTGGGAGCGATGTCACATGTAAAAGTAAGTTTTGAAACACCCGAGTATACAGCGAATGCAGATGGTATTGGAACACTGCGTATTCTTGAAGCAGTCCGATTGCTGGGATTGACGAAGAAAACAAAAATTTACCAGGCTTCCACTTCCGAATTGTATGGATTAGTGCAGGAAGTTCCGCAATCAGAACGTACTCCTTTTTACCCGCGCTCTCCATATGCTGTTGCTAAATTATATGCATACTGGATTACGGTGAATTATCGTGAAGCATACGATATGTTCGCTGTGAACGGGATTCTTTTCAATCATGAATCTCCACTTCGCGGTGAGACATTTGTTTCCAGAAAAATTACACGAGCAGTCGCACGGATTGCACTCGGCTTGCAGGACCAGGTTTTCCTGGGGAATCTGGATTCAAAGAGAGACTGGGGACATGCAAAAGATTACATCGAAGCGATGTGGCTGATGCTGCAACAGGAAACGCCGGAAGATTTTGTGATTGCAACAGGAACAACGACTCCTGTAAGAGATTTTCTTCGAAAAGCATTTTTAGAAGTTGGAATTACTCTGGAATTTAAGGGAAGCGGTTTGGATGAAAAGGCTTTTGTTCAGGCTTGCACCAGACCCGAATATCAATTGCCTGTCGGAAAGCAGGTTCTTTCGATTGATCCAAGATATTTCCGTCCGACCGAAGTAGAATTGTTGTTGGGCGATGCGCGCAAGGCGCAGGAAAAACTTGGATGGAAACCAATGTATACATTGGATATGCTGGTGAAGGAAATGATGACATCGGATCTCGATTTATTCCGTAAGGACAAATATTTGAAAGAAGGCGGACACAAGGTTTTTAATTACAATGAATAAACAAGATAAAATATACGTTGCAGGACATAACGGGATGGTAGGTTCCGCAATTGTTCGTCGTCTCCGCTCGGAAGGATTTTCGAATCTTTTACTCGCTGGATCAGGCGAACTGGATTTGAGAAATCAACATGATGTGCTGAATTTTTTCAAAAAGCACAAACCGGATTATGTCTTTCTGGCTGCCGCTAAAGTCGGAGGCATTCAGGCCAATAACATTTATCGTGCGGAATTTCTGTATGACAATCTTGCGATTGAATTGAATGTTATCGATTCAGCCTACAAATGTGGTGTTACAAAATTGTTGTTCCTTGGTTCATCCTGTATTTATCCAAAAGCTTCTCTTCAACCAATGAAAGAGGAGTATTTATTGTCAGGTTACCTTGAACAAACGAATGAACCATATGCGATTGCTAAAATTGCAGGTATAAAATTGTGTGAAGCATACCGTGATCAATACGGATGCAATTTTATTTCAGCGATGCCGACAAATTTGTACGGACCAAACGATAATTACCACCTTGAACATTCACATGTATTGCCAGCGCTGATTCGTAAATTTCATGACGCAAAAGTAAATGGCGATGCAAACGTTGAAGTTTGGGGAAGTGGAACGCCAAAACGCGAATTTCTTCATGTGGATGATCTTGCGAATGCCTGTGTCTTCCTGATGAAAAATTACAATGAAAAACAATTTTTAAATATTGGTTTCGGTGAAGATATCAGCATCGCGGAATTGGCACAGATGATTATGGATATTACAGGGTTCAAAGGTTCAATTGTATTGAATACATCGAAGCCGGACGGAACCTTCCGAAAACTTCTTGATTCTACACGCATTCACCAACTCGGCTGGAAAGCTGAAATTGGATTGCACGATGGAATCCGAAATACTTATCAGGATTTTTTACATGCATTGGAACAACAAGTACTTGCTTCCCGCTAAATCAATTCTCTTTCAATGACGGCTCCTGTTGTTCTTTTCGTCTATAACAGACCTGACCATACGCTTAAAACTCTTGACGCGCTGCAATCCAATGTAGATGCCGACAGATTTGAATTGATTGTTTGTGCAGATGGTCCGAAGACAGATACGAGTGACGAAACATTACGTCGGATAAAAGAAACGCGAAAGTTGTTTGAGAGAAAATTGCGTTTTCGAAAAATCACACTTGATTTTAGTGATAAAAACCAGGGATGCTCCAAATCTATTTATGGAGGAATTTCCAGAGTACTTACTACATACAAGGATGCGATTATTGTTGAAGATGATATTCATACTTCTCCCTATTTTCTGAAATACTGCAATCAGGCTCTTGAATATTACAAGGATCGAGAAGAGGTAATGACTGTTTCG
The DNA here is from genome assembly GCA_964391495.1 of uncultured Flavobacteriales bacterium. Lineage (GTDB taxonomy): Bacteria > Bacteroidota > Bacteroidia > AKYH767-A > 2013-40CM-41-45 > JADKJP01. The sequence goes on from CAYMMN010000015.1 coordinate 9,747, forward strand.
GCATACTCCTACCCGATTCGTCAGGAAATGAATAGAACTTATTTTCTATCCACGGGTGCGGCTTGGGGATGGGGAACCTGGGCAAGAGCCTGGAAGCATTACAATGCCGATACAAACAAATTATTGGCAGAACTTGAAAATCGTAAACTAAAAACGAAATTCAATTTCAACGACTCCTGTGATTTTTGTAAAATGCTGGAAGACCAAAGAGACGGTAAAATAGATACCTGGGATGTTCAATGGTATGCTTCCATCTTTTTGAAAAATGGTCTGACCTTGTATCCTGCAAAATCCCTAACCATTAATTTTGGACAAGACGGCAGTGGTACACACTACACCAACAGTGTTTCCAGTCACAGAATTCTTGAACAAGTGCTCAGCATGTCGGAACATACTGAAAATTATATTTATCCGGAAAAGTTTGAAGAGAATGTTGAAGCAAGAAAATTGGTAGAAGAATATTTTCGATCAATAAGCGCGACAGGAAGAATTCAGCGATTCCGAAACGTACTTAAAAAACTGATCAGCTAATGACAAAACTGATCTGGATAACAGGGCTTGCGGGTTCAGGCAAAACGACTTTGGCTAAAGAAGTCTATACGCAACTAAAAAAAATGTACCCGAATGTTGTCATCATTGACGGTGATCACTTGCGTGAAATCTTCGGTGGTACTACAGGATATTCAACAGAAGAAAGACTTGAAAATGCACGGCGTCTTAGCAGACTTTGTCATTTTCTTGTATCTGAAAATATCCATGTGGTTTGTGCAACCATGTCGCTGTACAAAGAAATTCAGGAATGGAATAAAAAACACATTCCGGAGTATTTTGAAATTTTCCTTGATATTCCAATGTCCTCATTGATTAAACGTGATAAAAAAGGATTGTATTCCGCGGCATTAAAGGGAGAAATGGAAAATGTTGTGGGCGTCAATCAATCTTGGGATAAACCTGAATCACCCTTCATGGTTGTTCAGGAATTTCAAATGAATGAGTTACCAAAACTCGCTTCGGAGATCATTAAAAAAGTTAATTTCTAATTTAATAAACTATGAAACAGGGGGACTTTACCAAATTAGCGGAAAGCTATAAGCACCGGACAGGATATTCAGAAGTCATCCTCCGTTATATTTCTGAGCATGCCGAATGCTCATTCGATGAATTAAAAATCGCTGATGTTGGTGCCGGAACGGGAAAGCTTACAGAAAATCTAGCTGATCTTGGTTATCACATCACTGCTGTTGAACCGAATGATGCGATGCGTGAAGAAGGAAAAAGATACACTGCCGGAAAAAATGTTACCTGGCAAAAAGGAAGCGGTGAAGAAACCGGTCTGGCCAACAATTCTGTGAACTGGTTGTTAATGGGTTCTTCTTTTCATTGGGTGGACTTTAACAAAGGCCTGACCGAATTTCAAAGAGTATTGATGCCCGGAGGATTTTTCACTGCCATCTGGAATCCCAGAAATCTTGAGGTTAGTGAACTGCATACTTCAATCGAAAATCAAATCCGCAAAATGGTTCCTGATCTGAAACGTGTTTCTTCAGGATCGGGAGATTTTACAAAAACTTTGAGCCGTGCACTTGCTGCCAGCGGGAAGTTTAAGGATGTAGTTTACATGGAGCAAGAATACGATGTTGTGATGAGCATCGATCGTTACATGGGAGCCTGGCATTCAACAAACGATATTCAGGCGCAGGCCGGTCCTGAAACCTGGAATAAGATTATCGCTATGATTGAAAAAGAAATCAGCGGACTTTCGGAGATTGTTGTTCCCTATAAATCACGCGCCTGGACGGCAAAGAGTACAAAATAAAAGATGATCCAACTCGGAACAAAAGCGGAAACTTTAACAGCACTCAGGGGGAAATTGTCTTCCGCTGTAGTGTTGGATGCTTTTGTATTTACTTCTCATGAATGGAATACATCTGAATTAAAGATTTGCGATGCCATTGAAAATAAATTCGCGAATAAAAATACCATTATCGTTCGCAGCTCTGCATCCTCAGAAGACACGGCGGAGAGTTCAAATGCCGGGCACTTTTTATCCATTGGAAATCTTCCATTAAAAAACAGAACTCAATATTCAGAGGCTATACGAAAAGTAATCGCGTCCTATGGAAATGATTCCGGTAAAGAGCAAATTCTGGTACAGGAACATGTAGGTGAAATTAAATTAAGCGGAGTAGCTTTTTCTCGGGATATTGATACGGCGAATGATTATTTCGTCATCAATTACGATGATGTAAACAATGCTTCAGATACTGTAACCGGCGGAAGTGGTTCTAATCTGAAAACTTTTTATCGCTGGAAACATTACACCGGAGCCTTTGACAATCCGGTGATGGAGAAAATTGTGGCATTGTTGCAGGAATTGGAAACGCTGACCGGCATCAAAGGACTGGATGTAGAATTCGCGATTGATCAAAACGATCGGTTGATTTTATTTCAGGTAAGAAGATTGGCGGATGCAATCCGTAAGGATCTCGTTCCGGCAGATTATAATGATTATCTTCTCAAAATATACAAGAAAGTTCAGAAACTGAATCTTCCTCACCCCAATCTTTATGGCGCGAAAACAGTACTCGGGATTATGCCCGACTGGAATCCTGCTGAAATCATTGGTACCAAACCGGGGATGCTGGCCTTGTCGCTTTATAAAGAGCTAATCACAGATTCCATCTGGGCCTATCAGCGCAACAATTACGGATATAAAAATCTCAGGAGTTTTCCTTTACTCATTTCTCTCTTTGGTCAGCCTTATGTGGATGTGAGAGTGAGTTTTAATTCCTTCATTCCCGCAAGTGTTCCAGATGAATTATCTCATAAGCTTGCTAATTTCTATATACGGCAATTGGAACAATATCCATCGGATCATGATAAGATAGAATTCAATATTGTTTTTTCTTGTTACAATCTGGATCTGGAGTCAAGGTTATCCATGCTGAGCAAATACGGTTTCAGCGCTACTGAAATTGATACACTTCGTCAGGCTTTGCTGGAGCTGACGAATCGAATCATCGATCCGAAGCAGGGTATTTATAAAAAGGATATCGAAAAAATCAACCAGCTTGATGCACGGAGAAAAGCAATATTAGAAAGCGGTATGAGCCAGGTGGATAAAATCTACTGGCTGATTGAAGAATGTAAACGTTACGGTACACTACCATTTGCCGGATTGGCAAGAGCAGCTTTTATCGGCATGCAGTTTCTTAAATCCTGTGTGAGTCTTGATATATTGACAGCACAGGAATACGATCAATTCCTCGGGGAGTTGAATACTGTGTCCAAGCAGTTAAAAAATGATCACGAAGAATTGCAGAGTGGATTGATGAGTCGTGAAGATTTTTTACACAAGTACGGGCATCTCAGACCCGGAACTTACGACATCTTATCTGACAGGTATGATGTAGCTTTTGATAAGTATTTTACTATTCGGAAGAATGGTGAGTCTCATGAAACTGAAATTGAGCACAAACCATTTCAGCTTACTGATTCAGCTCTTTCAAAATTAAATGCTGCACTCATTAAAAATAATATTGGTGTCGATGCGGCTGAATTGCTTGATTTTATTCGTACAGCCATCGAAGCACGCGAATACTCTAAATTCATTTTCACAAAATGTTTGAGTGATATTCTCGAAATGATTTCCCAATTCGGCAAGCACTTGTCTTTAGGAAAAGAAGAATTGGCACATGCGGATATTTCTGTCTTTATGAAATTATATGCAGCCGTTGACGAAAGAGATGTAAAAGAAATATTGTCTCAAAATATCCTGCAGAATAAAAAGTTGCATTCTATTTTACTCAATATAAAATTACCATATCTGATTACCCGACCGGAGGATGTTTACCAGTTCAATTCCGGAAATGACGAACCCAATTACATTACACACAAAAATATTATTGCCTCAGTTGAAACACAGGAGCATTTATTCAATGCGTCATTAGAAGGAAAAATTGTTTGTGTAAAAAGCGCGGATCCGGGTTTTGACTGGTTGTTCTCTAAAAATATCGCCGGCTTGATTACCTTGTATGGTGGTGTAAATTCACACATGGCTATACGTTGCGCAGAACTTAGACTTCCGGCAATCATTGGATGTGGAGAAAGCAATTACAAAATGTGGAGTGCAGCGAATACTCTTGAAATTGATTGTGGCAATAAACTGGTGAAAGTCATTAACTGATTCAAGCATGAAAAAAATCCTGATTACACCACGTATCACGATTTACGAAAAGTATACAGAGATACAAGCCAGTCTGGACCTTGAATGGGGAACATTTGCGAGCGCCTGCAATTTGTTGCTCATTCCTGTACAATATACTATTCCCGCAATGGAATACATTCGGGAAATCGAACCGGATGGGATCATTCTTTCAGGTGGAAATGATTTGTATGAACTGGATCCGACTCCCATTAACCAGATGCGTGAAAATTACGAATTGGAATTAATTCGACATGCTTCAGCATGGAACATTGCTACCCTTGGTGTGTGCAAAGGCGGACAACTGCTGGCACATCATTTTGGCTCCGCGATTGGAAAAATCGAAGGTCATGTTGTTCCAAAACACAAAGTACATGCAACACCAATTGCAGAGCACGATTGGAAAAACATTCATGAAGTAAATTCATATCATCAATTCGGTATAAAAAAATTATCTTCTCCCCTCCTTTCTCTGCTTGAAGCGGAAGATGGCAGTTGTGAAGCGTTTCGTCATGAGGAGTTGAATACAGCAGGAATACTCTGGCATCCGGAAAGATATCCGGAGCCACGAGCAGAAGATATTTCAATTTTCAAAAAAATCTTTTATTCATAAATTACATGAAGGGATTAATTCTTGCAGCCGGCAGAGGTTCCAGACTAGGAATTCAAACAGCCGATAAACCAAAATGCATGACGATTCTTGCCGGAAAGCCCATCCTTGGATGGATTCTGGAAAGCATGCATGCTGCAGGGATCAATGACATTGGATTGGTGAGAGGTTATCTTGGTGATACATTGCCTTCTGAAGGGATTTCGTATTTTGAAAATGCAAGGTGGGCGGAAACAAACATGGTATATTCTCTTTGTTGCGCTTCATCCTGGCTTGAATCCGGAACAACTCTTGTAAGTTATTCGGATATCGTCTATCCCAAAACTACAATTGATGTCCTTGCTGCTGCCGAAGGTGATATTGTTATCAGTTACAATACTGAATGGCTTGAGATCTGGAAAGCAAGATTTGATGATCCTTTTTCAGATGCTGAAACTTTTATCCTGGATGAAAAAGGTTTGCTGATAGAAATTGGAAAGAAACCAACCAGTATTGATCAGGTTCATGGTCAGTACATGGGTTTGTTAAAAATTACTCCACAAGGATGGAGCAAAATCCGCAATTACCTCGACACGCTTGGCAATGCAAAAGTGGATAAGCTTGATTGTACCAGCTTGCTGAATGGTTTGATCTCCGCAGGAATTCACATTCATACAGTTCCTGTTTCCGGTCAGTGGTATGAAATAGACAATGAAAACGATTTACAGGTTTGCCAGCAATTGATTGAGTCAGGCAAAAGCTGGATTCCAATACCGGTAAAATAAATGGATCAATCCGGTTTTCAAGAGTTCAAAAAAAGAATGGAGAACAACGAATTAAAAGTTGTTTTTCAAATGGTGGTTGGCAGAGGCGGTTCTTTGCTGATGCACAGTCTACTCGACACCCATCCCTCTGTGTTGACTTATCCGGGAATCCTGAATTTTTATACAGACATCTGGCCGGCTCTTCAAAAAAGTCCCGGAAAGGAAATTGATTGCATCTCTGAGAAGATGGAATTCTGGATTGAAGAGATGCAGCCATACAATATCAACCGGTATTTAGGCAAAGAGAATAACGAAGAAATAAAAATTAATTGCAAAGAGATTGCAACGAATGTATCTATACTGTTGAATAATGATTTTACAAACAGAAAGTCGGTTTTCATTGCATTGCAATATGCCATTGCGGACTACTTTGGTTTTGACACAGCATCTCTGAAAGTCATTTACAATCACGAGCACACCACAGATCCAACTCCGGCACTTGCCGGTGCGGTTATCAGCGATTGGCCGGATGCGAAGTTTTTATGCATGTTACGTGATCCGCGCTCCAATTATATCGCCTTGCACAATTGGGAACAAAAAAGAATAGAACAACAATTGCATGCCGATGAAAGTCATCGGTATATACCGGGCTTGTATGCAGATTTGTGTTATTACTGGTATTCAAAACTCATAGGCACTGCAATAGCATTTCCGGATAATTTTCTGCTGGTTCGATTGGAAGATCTCCAGAAAAACAGAGTTACGATGCTGGAAAATTTGTGCCACTTGCTTGGAATACATTACACGGATACAATGTTGCAGACAACCTTTCTCGGGAAAACCTGGCATGGTGATAATTTCTCTCCGAAAGGAAGCGGTATTCGGAATTCCGCTGATCCAAAGAAATGGCAGAGCACACTCACTGAATTACAAAAGTCTGTATTTGAAATAGTCTTGAAAAAGGAATTGAAAATTCTTGACTATCCTTTTTTGTACAAAGGAAAATTTTTGAGAAAGATATTCTCCTGGTTATTGTTTCCGTTTTGGTTTTACGATGACTGGAAACGAATTTTTGAAAAGGACTACTATACGTACATGTCTTCCAAAGGTTTTGGAAATATTAAGTCATTCTTAGTGGTGATTAAATGGGTAATTCTGACGAAAGCCCGGTTATTTCTTTTCATTTTTAGGAAAACAGGAATTGAGGGCAGAGAAAAGCTCCATTTCTTATCTTAAAACACTCTTATTCAGCGTTTTAAAAATACAATCGGCCTGAACTTTTGAGTATTCTGTTCGTAAGATATAAACTCTGTCAAAATCAGAGTATTAGACATGAATAGAAAACTTACACTTGCCGCGCTATTACTATTTTCAACTGCACGGCTTTTTAGCCAATGTCCGGTTCCCGGATTTACGATCGGAAGTGCAGGATGCGCCAACCAGTCGGTATCATTCACAAACACATCAACGAATGCGACCAGCTATGAATGGGATTTTTGTGGGGGAGATTTTGACGCTGTTCCTGTTGGTACAAATTTTACCAATTCATTTCTGAATCCATTGGGAATTTCTCCTGTGTTTGATGGAACGAATTGGTATGCATTTGTAAACAACGATGGAGACGCTACCATCGCAAGGCTGGATTTCGGTACTTCATTGATGAACTCCCCGACTTTAACCAATCTTGGCAATATTGGTGGTGAGCTGTCAGCAGGTGGCGGGCGTTCCAATATGGAACTCATCCAGGAATCAGGTAACTGGTATGGATTATTGGCTTGTCAGGGGAATGCAAAATTGCTCGTATACAATTTTGGAAATAGTCTTAGCAATACACCAACAGTAACAAGTACAGTATACGCACAGCTCGGAGGAAATGCATTCTTCCTGAAAGCAGTTCAGGACAATGGTAATCTGTATTTGTTTGTAGCCAATACAGGCGCTACAATCGAGCTATTCAATTTTGGTTCTTCTGTTACAAACACACCTACAACTTCCACGATTTCAGTTCCGGGAGCAGCTTCATTGCTGGATGTAGATATCGTTAAAGATTGTGATCAGTGGTATGGTTTTGCAAGCAGTTATGGTGCGTCGGCAATTTTCCGTCTGGATTTTGGTACTTCTTTAACAAACACTCCTTCGATAGTTACACTCACCCCGACTCCTGCAAACGTATCCTTTCCTCAAAATGTAAAAGTTGGATTTGACGGATTGAACTGGGGTGCATTTGTACAGAATTCCGGTGGTGGAATTTTATACATGAAATTGGGAACCAGTATCACCAATCCGAATCCTCCTTGTTCATTCCTTACTCTTCCGGGTTTCGGAGCTTCGGGCTTGTTTTTGGCGATGGTCAAAGATGCGTCCTCCTTTTATCTCTTAACGAGTAATTATGGAGGAAGCAGTTGTGGTATTGTTCAGCTTACCAATGATTGCGGAGCGAATCCGTCCATAAGTACTGCAACCGATGCAACCTGCTCGTGGTCAACGGGAGGTTTGAAATACATCTCCTTGAAAGCTACAGATGCAAATGGCAATGTCAAATATTATTCTGATTCAATCACCATCAATTTCGCTCCTCAGTCAGGCTTTATAGCTAGTTCACTTTGTTTTGGTGATGCCACACAATTTACAGATACTTCAGTTCTTTCTCAGGGATCTATTACATCCTGGAACTGGGACTTTGGTGATCTGAATACCTCTACGTTACAACATCCCGTGAATCAATATGCAAACACAGGTTCTTTCACAGTTACATTAATTACTTCAGCAAGTTCAGGTTGTACCGACACTTTACGAAGGGATATTTACATCGGACCCAAACCGGTTGTCTCATTTAGTTCAGGAACAGCTTGTGCCGGGACTTTGATTCCATTCACGGATCAATCCACCATTTCTTCCGGAACTCTCGCGGGATGGACCTGGATGTTTGGAAATGGTGATTCTTCCAATGTTCAGAATCCTTCTTATGTATATCCGGCAGGTGGAAATTTCACAGTGTCTTTGACAGTTACATCTGACAGCGGTTGTACCGATACCTGGAGCAATTCACTGAATATTAATTACCAGCCTGAAGCTTCATTTTCGGAATCAAACACTTGTGTTGGTCAGACAGTGCAATTCATTGACGCGACAAATTCACAAAGTCCGATTCAGAGTTATGCATGGGATTTTGGTGATGGCAATAACGACACCCAGGCAAATCCGCAACACAGTTACCCTGCTGTTGTCGCAAATTATTTTGTTAATCTGATCGTGACTGCCGTCAACGGTTGTATAGATACTATGCAGAAAGAAATCAAGATCAATAATATTCCGATTGCTGATTTTTCGATAGCATCTACTAATGCTTGTCAGAATAACCAGGTACAGTTTCAGGATTTATCCAGTGTTTCCGGTGATACACTTTCAGGCTGGTATTGGGACTTTGGTGACAATACATATGATACCGTTCCAAATCCTGTGCACACATTCAGTACTCCGGGTCCAAATATTGTAAGGTTGATTGTTTACTCTCCTTCCAGCTGTCCGAGTGCGATGTTTCAACAAACGATTGATGTGGTTGAAAGCCCGGTTGCTTCCTTTACACATACAGATGTTTGTTATGGTGGAACCACCCAATTCGATAATATCAGTATAATTCCTACCGGAAGCAGTATTGATAGTACACGATGGGATTTTGGAACCGGAGATTTTTCAGGTGCACCGAATACTTCATTTTATACTTACAATGCACCAGGTACTTATCCTGTTGTTCTCACTGTGATATCGAATTTCGGATGTGTCAGTAGCGATACTGTGGATGTTCCTGTTCACGATTTGCCTTTAGCGGCATTTGCGTATTCCAATCCTTGCTCCGGTCAGGCTGTACAGTTCACCAATCAAAGTACCGCAGATTCATTATCATCTCTTTCTTCTTTTACCTGGAATTTTGGTGATTTTGGTAACCCGAACAATATCAGC
>CAYMMN010000016.1:0-18772 GCA_964391495.1 uncultured Flavobacteriales bacterium
TATGCTTTCTTCTTTGTTGATTCAACCCAGACCTACACTCTTTCAACAGGAGGAATTCTTTACTGGAATCAAACCAATTCCCCTGCAACCATTTCATGCAATCCACAAACTCAATCCTGCTACGGTTTGAATTTCGGATTCCAGCAAATACCAAATGTTCATGAAGTTGCCATCCACTGTCCAAACTGGGGCGCTAAACCCGGACAATCAGAACCGATGCCAATCTCTTATCAAAACAATGGTACTGCAACAGAAAGTGACACCATCACATTTGTGATGGATCCTCTGTATTCATTCATCAGTTCTACTCCTGCTCCGGATGTTCAAAATGGTCAGACCATTCAATGGGCTTATTCCAATCTTGCTCCCGGACAACATGGCAGCATTATGTTATACCTGATGCCGGATTCATCGGCTGTTCTTGGAAATTATCTTAACTCAACACTTACGATTGGCCCACTCAACGATACGGTTCCAACAAACAATATCCTGAACCTGCACCAGCTCATCAGCCTCGCCTGGGATCCAAACGAAAAACTTGCTGAACCTTCAGGTGAAATTGATGCCGGAACAGAAATCATTTATACTGTTCATTTCCAAAATACAGGAAATGCTCCTGCATCAAACGTTACTGTATTGGATACTTTGGACGCAAACCTTGATCTCTTATCCTTCCGCCTGATCGGATCATCTCACCTGATGAATTTCAATATGGAAGGAAATGGTATTGCCAGATTTACTTTCTACAACATTCAGTTACCAGACAGTGGAACAGATCAGGCAAGAAGTAACGGGTATGTAAGTTTTGCAATCAAAACCCTGAATTCACTTCCTGCCGGAACTTATATTCATAACCGTGCCGGAATTGTGTTCGACTTCAATCCTCCGGTGATGACCAACACCACACAAAACACTATTCGTGTAAGTGTTGGAATTCAGGAGCCAGGAAATACTTTCTTCCTGAAAGCGTCTCCTAACCCTGCATCCGCATTGGTTACATTTGTTTTCCCACAATCAGGTAATGAATTGTCTACTTTGAAAGTGACCAGTATCGAAGGCAAAACAATGATGATCCGTAAAATTGTCAGCGAGCAGAACACCGATTTGAGTTCACTGCCATCAGGAATATATTTCTGTACGATTACTAATTCTAAGGGAAGCTCTCTTGTTAAATTGGTAAAAGAATAAATCAAAAAAATCATTAATCATTTTCGAAAACTCCCTGTGCAATATTCGCACAGGGAGTTTTTTTATGTTTTATAAATTTATTCAAAAAGGTGCTCTTGCACATTTTTCCCTTCCTTTGTACATTGTACAATTCCCTGAATAATCCGGTTTTTATATAAAGAAATGTCCAAGCATAAAAAACAAACCCAACCAGCCCAATCGGCTACCATCCCAAAATTAAGTCTTGCTCCGGGATATTTTTTTACTCATAAATTGAATATACAGTCCTTGATTGTTTTTTTGCTTGGTTTTGTATTGTACACCAATACGATTCCCAATGAATATGCACTTGATGATGGCTTATTGATCAAAGAAAACAAATGGGTTCAGCAAGGATCTGCCGGTATTGGTAAAATATTTTCTCATGGCGAGCTGGATTATTTCTACGAAGCTCACGGAGGGTCGGAACAGTTTTCGGGTGGTCGGTACAGACCATTATCAATCGCCACATTTGCAATTGAACAGAGTTGGTTTGGCGATAATCCACATGTACGACATTTTTTCAACGCATTTATCTATGCCATGACATTAATATTGATGTTGTATTTTTTAAGAAAATTCATCTTCCCGAAAAATCCAGACATCGCATTTCTTGCCACAATTCTCTTTGCGCTACATCCGATCCATTCTGAAGTGGTCGCGAACATTAAAAGCCGGAACGAATTACTTCCATTCCTGTTTTATTTGACGACCCTGATATACAGCGGCAAATATATTCAATCAAAAAAAATGATTCATGCTCTGCTTGGATGTGTTTCACTTTTTCTGTCCTTGTTATCAAAAGAATACGGAATTCTATTTATTGTACTGCTTCCACTTTACTTTATCCTTATTTTGCAAGTACCTCTCAAAAAGAGCCTCCTCTACTCGCTTCCTTATTTCTTGGTGATGGGTGTGTATACCCTGATTCGGATATCAATAACACGTGTTACTGATCTTTCACAAAAAGCAACTGAGGAAGTATTGAACAATCAGTACATCCTCGGAACGATGCAGGAAAAGTTGGCTACAAAAGTGTATTTGCTCTCAAAATACTTTGCGATGCTTTTTTATCCATGGCCACTTTCTTCCGATTATTCATATAATCAAATAGAATATATTCAGCCTGGAAATATTCTTTTCATCGGTTCCATAATACTTCACCTGTTGCTGATTGGTATTACCATTTACTTTTTTCTAAAAAAGAAAAATACTGCACTCTTCTTCATGTTGTTTTACTTCGCACATTTATTTTTGATATCCAATCTTGCTGTTGAAATCGGAACCACCTTCAGTGAGCGATTAATGTACATTATTTCATTCCCGTTTTGTGTATTGATAGCGATGGGAATGATATTCACGTTGGAAAATCTGAAATTTAATTCACTAAAAGGAAAACAAACAATACTCCTCAGCATTCTGGTGGTTTTAGCTCTTGTTTGCACCGCAGAAATTCTCCCCCGAAATGCACAATGGAAAAATGATTTCACACTCTTTACTCATGATGTAAAGGTATCAACGAACAGCGTGCTTGTAAATGCTAATGCCGCGAAGAGTCTGATTAATGAAGCAGTTCTTCCCGAAAACGAAAACACTCCGAAACGTGATGAATATCTCAGTCAGGGAGTCGCTTATCTTTTGAAATCAATTGAAATTTACCCGCGTTTTGCAAACGGGTATCTGAATCTTGGAGTTGCTTATTTTCATCAAAAAAAATATGAAGAGGCTTTTACTGCCTGGATGAAAGTGAAAGAATTTCACAGGAGTGAACCGAAATTAAAAGAATTCGCGGTGATTTTAAAAAACAATGGATTGATTAAAGGAAGTAATAAGGACTTCAGTGGCGCAATTCAGTTTCTCAATTGGGCTAGTCAGCTGGATGAATCCAATGATGATATCCTGTATAATCTTGGAGGCGCTTATTTTTCTACCGGAAATTACGAGATGGCAAAAAAGACGTGGGGACATTTGCTAAATGACATTAACCCAAACCATGCACAGGCCAGAAATGGGCTGAATGCTGTTCTGTCCATGCCGGGAATGCAGAGCACGATTCCAAATAAATAATATAAAATAAAAGGCGGAACATATCCGCCTTTTATTTTTTCAGATTTTACAATCCTCGGCTTACAGCATGTTTGATTTTCGGAACTGTTTTCAAATAAGCAAAAATCGCTTTCGCTTCTTCATCTGTTAATTGCACATAGGGAATCATCGGGTTACGTAAAGCAGGTCCATTTGGAACAATACCGGTCTTCAAAGCTTTTACAAATTGTTCTTCAGTCCATTTGCCGATACCGGTTTCTTCATCCGGAGTCAGATTCATTGTTGTCACCATTGTTCCGTCAGTACTACGCATGACATTGCCGCCACCAAAAAATCCGAGAGATTTTTCCGGCTCAAACACATCCATTTTTGTGAAATCAGCGGAATGGCACGCAAAGCATTCAAGTTCATACAATGCAAGATATTTACCCCATGCCAGCTGATTGCTTGTGTCAGGCTGTGGAATTGGTTTTTCCGGAAACGGAAATGGTTTAAATGCAACAAGACAAAGAAATTTGGTCAGGAAGGATGGTTCAGATTCAGGGCCTTCCGTCTTATCCGGTTGCACCAGAGGATCATCAGAGCGTAAAAAAGCGATAATTGAATTCAAATCCTCATCCGAAATGTGCATCAACTTAGGCATGTAAGGAGGAGAATACTTCCCTGTCATCGGATGTATTCCGGTACGAATGAAATAAATCAATTGCGCATCCGTCCATTTTCCGATTCCGATTTCAGGATCCTGTGTAATGTTGCGGGATACGATTCTGCCAAATTCCATGACTTCATTCAAATCACGACCGGTAAATTTTCCGGTAGTGGAATTGTAATGACAACTGTTGCATAGCATTCCGGCAATTTTTTTCCCATTTGCAACGCGTTCAGGTGTGATTTCAACTTTGGCAATTTCCGGAACTTTAATATCATAAGTCGGAATGCCTCGGATCGAAATAAATGCTGCAAATCCGCCGACAATTAAAGCGACGAGTAATAATAAGACACCAATAATTTTTAAAAATTTTTTCATGAGTTGGGGTTTTTGTGTGTGCGGAAAAATAAGATTTAAATTTTATAGTTTGAATTAGAGTTTGTTCATTTTTTAAACCAGGCGATTTGTTGGTTGTTGGTTGTTTGAGCGAAAAATATTTCAATCATTCAATCATCCTGAATCATAAATTAAACATTGAAACCAGAGGAAAAGGAGCCAAATTTAAAAATTCACCCGCACTCTCACACACTCACACCCACACTCACACTCACACCCACACTCACACCCACACTCCCACTCCCACTCCCTCTCCCTCACTACCAATCTCCCGCATATTTCAAATCTTCACCGGTTTGCATTTTTAACCAATTGTGTTTTGTATACAACACCTGCCGTATATGCAAATAATCATGTGCGATCCAGTTGCTAAGAAACAACTTTCCGCTCATAGGTCCGAATTTCGGATGCATGTATGCTCGACTCCAGTCGGGACTTTGCAAAGATTTTAAGATCCTGACCGATTCCCTTCTTTCATTTAAAAATTTCTTAAGAGTAACATCAAAATCCTGTTCATTATAATTTCTTGAAGTGACCCATCCTTGCGGATCTATGGAAGGCAGGGGCAAATCAGGATTATTTAGTACGTGTATCAGTCGTGTCCGAAAATCTTCTCTTTCTTCATCATACAGGTGACAAATAATTTCGAGTAAATTCCATTTTTCGGGTGCCGGACGAAAATTGATCTGTTCCCTTTTTAATCCTGAAAACAATTTTTCAAAAACAACAATGTTATTTTCCAGTTCACGAACAAGGAAGTCTGCATCAAACATAATGCATGAATTTTTACACAGATTGAATTTCTCAAAAATATTAAAATGTCAATTCACTACCAAAGATTATCCGGAATGCCGGAAGGAGTACTTCCAAAATCCGGTTTCTTTTCAATTGTAATAAGAGATCAATAATCCGAGAGGGAGTTTTATCCCTGGCGCTTTCCTGTTTGTTTACAAAGTCTCCAAAGCAACTTCAATCATATGACTTAAGCCCAATTGACGTTCTTCAGATGTCATCGCTTCTCCAGTCCGAATATGATCACTAATTGTTAAGATCGCAAGAGCATTCGCGCCATATTCCGCGGCTACGCCAAATAATCCTGCTGCTTCCATTTCAATACAGAGAATGTTCATTTTCTCCATCTGGTCAATCAGGTTGGCGACAGGATGGTAGAAAAAATCCGACGAAAAACAGGAGCCTACCAATGCTGAATAGTTTTTTCGTTCCGCTGCTTCAAACGCTTTTTTTGCAAGGCCGAAATTTGCAGCAGGAGCAAAATCAAATCCAAGCAAACGCGCCCTGTTCACGTTGGAATCTGTCGACGCAGAAATTGCAATAACCATATCTTTCAGTTTGGTTCCTTTCAAACCACCGGCAGTACCAATGCGGATTATGTTTTTTACTCCGTAATCGGTAATCAATTCTTTGGCGTAAAGACTGCAGCTGGGTATTCCCATACCGGAACCCATCACAGACACTTTTTTCCCTTTATAATTACCCGTAAATCCGAGCATATTCCTGACATTGGTTACTTCCTTTGCTCCTTCCAGAAAATTTTCAGCGATGAATTTTGCGCGCAAAGGATCTCCGGGAAACAAAACTGTTTCCGCAAACGCACCGGGTGCAGCATTAATATGAATTGTAGCCATACTCTGAAATTTAAGACCCGGCTCCGGCCGGGCCTGCAATATTCGGTTATTTTCATGAAACATCGATTGTCATTTTAAAAAAAATCGTGTATCGTCATGATATGTACAGACGATCAACCAAAATTTAGTTTGAAAAATGTGCGGAGCAATTTTATAAAAGAATAGTTTTTTCAGATTTCAAACATTTGAGGATTCGATCACAAAATGAAATCCGGAAAATTTTTGACGTGTGGGAATATCACTATTGCGATGAAATTCAATTGACAAATTACAGAGGTAAAACCAACAGAACTTGGATTTTCGCGATTTTTCCCTGATTCATTTCGCTTGCTTGTTAAGTATCCGACTTCCATTTGCCCAAATGAAAAAAAAAGCCTTAATTTATTTACGTTTAACCAACAATCTTATCTATAATCCTATGAGAAAAATTTTACTAGCCATTCTCCTCACGCTGAGTTTCTCTGCGTCGAGAGCACAATGGGTATCGCAAACATCCAACATTACCCCGGGTTTCTTCGTGCAGTTTATTGACGCGGTAAATCCAAACGTTTGCTGGGGTTTGGTTGCTGATCCTTTAAGCCAGTCGACAGCTGTGCAGGAATATACACGCACTATCGATGGTGGATTAAATTGGAGCGGTGGACTAATCACCAACGCGACAGGATTATCTCCTTCCAGTATTTGCGCGATTGGTGAAGACACCGCCTGGGTTGCAATGTTCAATCCTTCAGGTGGTGCAGGAGCTATTCTAAAAACCGAAGACGGTGGTTTTACCTGGACACATCAAACTACCGCTGCCTTTAGTGCAGCTGGAAATTTTCCAAACATGGTTTACTTCTGGGATGCAAATACAGGTGTGTGCATGGGCGATCCGACCGGTGGATATTTTGAAATATATATTACTTCCGATGGTGGTACCAACTGGACAAGAGTTCCATCATCCAGTATCCCTGCTATTCAGGCTGGAGAATTCGGAATTACGGATGTATTTACAGCAAAAGGAAGTTCAATGTGGTTCGGAACAAATCTTGGAAGAGTTTATAAATCTACTGATTATGGTCAGAACTGGACCGTTGCTTCCACTCCATTTGCCGGAGATTACATCGGATCAATCGCGTTCCGCGATGAGAACAACGGAATCGCTACGAATGGAAGTACAGGTGGTGCAGCGGATATTATCCGTACTACCGATGCAGGTAATACATGGACTTTGGCCGGAAGCAATACTTCAGGATTTACAACTGTGTTGAGTACCTGCTACGTACCGGGCACTGATTCAACCTATTTTCTCTCGAACCCGGCAGCTACCACTCAGAATGGTACCGCTTATAGTCCGAATGACGGAAACACCTGGATTGTTGCTGATGCATTGATCCATACCGATGTTGATTTTGTAAATGATTCTATTGGCTGGACAGGATCTAACGAGCTGGATGCACCAATGTTCAAATGGTCTACGCCGATCATTGTTCCGCTTGTTGAAGTTGGCACAAGTTCAATTGATGTTTCAACGAATACGGGCCTCTCGCTGCAAACACCGAAAGCAACCATTATCAATAACAGCCTGGGAGTACACACATTTGATGTAACCATGACTATTACCGGAGGTTACTCTTCCACAAAAACAGTAAATGCGCTTAGCTTCGGAAATTCCGTTCAGGTAAATTTTGATCCATGGACACCTGCAGCTACCGGACTTTACACGATCGTTGTTTACACATCACTGAGTGGCGACACAGATAACAACAACGACACACTTACAAAAGATGTAACTGTTTTCGAAGGATTTGAAAACTATGGATGGGTGAACAAAACCAATCTGACAGTTGGGGCATTTGGTTTGGCAGGCGCTTTCAATCTGAATGGAGTTTACTCTACATCGCCGGGAACACTTTATTCCTTTGGAGGTGTCGCTGCCGCAGTGCAGGCTAATACCAATTCATTTAATGACGCAACGGGATTGTGGAATGCCGCAAATCCAATGCCTTCTCCGAAGTATCAATTCTCTGCTCAGACAGTACGTGGAAAAATCTATTGTATCGGAGGTTACTCAACCGGATTCGCGCCTGACGAAAATAATTATGTGTACGACATCGCAGCAGGAACCTGGAGCACATTAACACCTATGCCGATCGCTGTTGGTGATTATGCTTCCGGTGTGTACCGCGATTCCTTAATTTATTACATCGGCGGTTTTGATGGCGGTGGTGATCAAAATCTTGTTCAGATTTACGACACTTACACTGATACCTGGACCAATGGAACACAAACCATCGGAACGCCCACTTCCGGTTTACGCGGCGCTATCAATGGCAACCAGATTATTTTCGTTGGAGGTTATTCCCAGATCAACGGTGGTCCAATTGATGAAGCCTATCAGGGAGTGATTGATGCGGCTAATCCTACATCTATCACATGGACTGCTCTTCCGGCTTATCCTGCAGGAAGAGTTTCAAGATTGGGAGCAGGAACAGTTTACCGCAACATGAAACCACTGATTGTTTTTGCCGGCGGCGATCCAACAGGACAAGGAACTGAAGCCTTGGGTGATTGTTGGGGATGGGATTTAACACTCAACCAATGGCTCATCGGGGCGGAAAAAACAACTCATGTAAGCAACATCAGCGATCTGGTTGGTTTGGTTTATAATGACAGTTTATATATGGCTTCTGTTGGTGGGTATGATGGTCTTGCTATACAAACAGTGAACGAATGGCTGAATCTCGGCTATGTACTCATCGATGGAGTAAAAAGCATCGGAGCAGGAAAATCCAATTTCACCTTGTATCCGAATCCGGCAAATAATCATATTTCGCTTGCCTTTGAAGGGCTCCATCAGGATCTGAAAATTTCAGTGATGGATATTACCGGCAGAGTGGTTATTCGCCAGGTTGCAGGTTCTCAGCAAACTGCATTGCGAATTTCCACAAGCGATTTAACAGCCGGAGCATACACTGTACAGGTTATCAGTGTTGATGGGGAAGTGCTTGGCAACTCACAATTTATTCTCGAATAAAAAAACAGTTTAAACAAAACCCCGGTTGTGCAGCATCTGCGCAACCGGGGTTTTGTTTTTGATAGCATTCCGAAAAACAATGATGCGAATCAGATCCTTTCAACCTTCACTGCCGTTCCATACGCCAACACTTCTGTCACTCCATTCATCACTTCATTCGCATCATAGCGCATACTGATGATGCCGTTCGCGCCCAGCTGCTCAGCATGCTGGATCATTTCTTCAAATGCTTCCAGTCGTGTTTGTTCACACAATTCCTTATAAATACTAATATTCCCTCCAAATATGGTCTGGATACCTCCTGCCAGATTTCCAAATATACTGCGGCTCCGCACCGTGATTCCGCGAATGACACCCAACGACTCTACAATTCTGTATCCGTCGAGGTTTAATGCTGTTGTGATCATACGTTTGTCCATGAGATAGAATTAGATTTTTTTATGAAGGTAAGAATTTAGTGGATTTTTGATTGCAGATTTTTGATTGGAGATTTTTGATTGGAGATTGTTGATTGTAGATTGTAGATTTTATAAGGGTTCACGGGGATTTATACTGTGATTTTTTTGTTTACTCGAGTGGGCTTGTTAACTTGCAATCGTTTAAACAAACAGGATGACTACCGCGAGGCAAAACTTTTCTTTTCAAAAAATTGTTGCCACTGTAAGTGTAGTAT
Organism: uncultured Flavobacteriales bacterium; assembly: GCA_964391495.1. Classification (GTDB taxonomy): domain Bacteria; phylum Bacteroidota; class Bacteroidia; order AKYH767-A; family 2013-40CM-41-45; genus JADKJP01. The sequence goes on from CAYMMN010000016.1 coordinate 9,633, forward strand.
TGTTTATCATCAAGATTGTTGCCTGGTATATTACTAATTCTGTTTCCATTCTTACCGATGCACTCGAAAGCACCATCAACGTGGTAAGTGGTTTCATTGGACTTTACAGTTTGTATCTCAGTGCTCAGCCCAAAGATGAAAATCATCCGTACGGTCATGGCAAGGTTGAATTTGTTTCCGCTGCAATAGAAGGAACATTGATTTCTGTGGCCGGATTAATCATTATTTATGAAGCCATCAATAATTTGCAGCACCCGCATGTGATTGGCAAACTCGATTATGGTATTTACCTGGTGAGTTTTACTGCACTTATCAATTTCACTGTCGGATATTATGCTGTACGTAAAGGCAAAGCAAATAATTCAATGGCACTGGTTGCCAGCGGAAAACATCTTCAATCCGACACCTACTCTACTTTGGGTATTATCGTTGGGCTGATTTTAATTTATTTTACAAAACTTGCATGGCTCGATAGTGCTGTTGCATTGTTATTTGCTTTCTTTATCATTTTTACCGGCTACAAAATCATCCGTTCTTCCCTGGCCGGGATTATGGATGAAGCAGATAATGATCTCTTAAAAAAAGTTGTTGCCTCTTTTCAGAAAAACCGGAAACAAAACTGGATAGATCTGCACAACCTGCGTATCATTAAGTATGGCGGAATGTTGCACCTGGATTGTCACATGACCGTTCCATGGTTTTTAAATGTGCACGAAGCCCACAATGAAATTGATCAATTGGAAAAACTAGTGAGAGAACATTTTGGCGAAAGCGTGGAGTTGTTTGTTCATACCGATGGTTGTCTGGATTTCTCCTGTAAAATTTGCACCAAAGCAGATTGTACAGTCCGGAAGAATGCTTTTGTCAGACAGGTTGAATGGTCCGTTGAGAATATTTCAACAAACAGCAAACATAAAATCGACTGACCCTTTTTTCAGAAAAAGAATCACGTTCAGAAATGTCTGCTATTCGATATCCAGGACTTTGATTTGTGATTTTCTCTTTTCTAATGGAACGGCGGAAATAATCTCATCCTTTACTGCCTGCAGAAATTTCTTTCTTGGAAAATTTTTCATGACTACCAGACTTATTTCTCTTACCGGTTTAGGATTCGCGAATTCCCTGACATTCTTCTTTTGCTGGGCGCTGAGTTTTAATGTAGCAAGTTCCGGAATAATTGTTATGCCCTGATAACGATCCACGAGATTGATGAGTGTTTCGATGCTTCCGGCTTCATAGGCGACATGCTCACTTTCCGTATCCTGTTTTTTCAATTCGCAAAGATTGAAAACCTGATTGCGCAAACAATGTCCTTCCTGAAGCAACCAGAGGTGATGGATGTCTATTTCCTTTGGCAGGATGTATTTTTTTGCTGGAAGTTTCTCGCTCTTTGAAGCATATGCATAAAATTCCTCCTTAAAGAGAGGATGCTCTTCGAGTTGATCTTCATGCAAAGGTGTAGCGGCCAGACCGGCATCCAGTTCTCCGCTTTTTAGTTGGCGGATGATGTCATTGGTTACGGCTTCGCGAATAAACAATTTCATGGAAGGAAATTTTTTCCCGAAAGGTCCAAGAAACAAAGGGAGCAGATAAGGTGCCAGCGTAGGAATTATACCTAACCGGAATTCGCCTGTTATTCCTTCTTTCATTTCCAAAGCAAAATCACGCAGTCTGTCTACTTCCGCAAGGATATGCCCGGCTCTGCGGATAATTTCCTCGCCTTCTTTTGTTGGCACAAGTGGCTGTCTGGTTCTGTCAAAAATTTCAATGCCCAATTCTTCTTCCAGTTTGCGCACCATCATGCTCAAGGTTGGCTGCGTGACAAAACTATCTGAAGCCGCCCGCGCAAAATGCCGGTGACGATCAAGAGCCAGAATGTATTCCAATTGCTGAAGATTCATATTTATAAATTAAATCTATACAAAGATAAAATTTATTTGTTTGATTTATATCTCTGAGCTCTGCAACTTTGTGGCGGGAAATTTTGGTTGTTGGTTGTTAGTGATTGGTGGTTGGTGCTTAGTGGTTGGTGCTTAGAGAAGCTGCGATTCTCTCCCGTTTTTTTTATTTCTTTGCATGATGGCTGAGCCGGAAAATAAACAAGCAGAAAGCAAGGTCAAGAGCTACTTAAAAAAAGTAGGACTCATTGGCTTTTTATTCTTTTTGATCAAAGGTTTGCTCTGGCTTGCCTTTGGTTATTTTCTTTTGAAATAAATATCTCCCGAAGCGAATTCCTGATTAAAATAGCCCTGGGCGCAGGGAGTCCAGCCTGTGCGGGACGACCGGAGCACAGGTGAGCCGGTGGATGTGAAACTACCTGTCGGCGCTCCAATATTTATCCCGGAAAACCTTTATCATTGCAGAGCTTTATGAAGAAAATTTATCACCTCAGTACCTGTTCCACCTGTCAGCGTATTCTCAAAGAACTAAAACCGGGAAAAGATATTGTGCTCCAGGATATCAAAACAGAAAAAATTACCGCGACACAACTGGATGAGATGATCAAACTATCCGGTTCCGCTGAGGCTTTATTCAGTCGGGTAGCCTTGAAATACAGAAGTCTTGGCCTGAATAACATGACTCTTTCTGAAAAAGATTACAGGAAGTATATTCTCGAAGAATACACTTTTCTGAAACGACCTGTTGTCATTATTGGCAAAGAAATTTTTATTGGGAATTCCGCAAAAGTTGTCGCGGCGGCAAAAGCTGCACTGAAATAATCATGTGACGAATGCTGATTTCAGTTTGCAGAAATTGTGATCATGGGATCAGGAAACTTTTAAACTTCAACTTTAGTAAAAAATATTCAAGCCGGAAATTCAGAGGAGAAAATGTCCGATCACCGCAAAGCGCATATTTCCATTTTTATCGCGAACCTGATTTACGGTGCAAATTTCAGTATCGCTAAAATCGCGATGCCGAATTATATCACTCCTTCTGCCTTCATTCTCCTCCGGGTGTTGTGCGCTACTTCTTTATTTTTTCTACTTGACCGTGCGCCGGCCGACAGGAAAGCAATAGAGAAAAAAGATTACCTGAGATTTTTTGAATTGGGATTGTTTGGGGTCGCGATCAATCAGCTTTTGTTTTTCGAGGGATTGAGTCGTACAACGAATATCAATGCCGCCCTGATCATGACCTCCACACCGATTCTGGTAACACTCATGGCATTTCTGTTTCTGCGGGAACATCTGAAATGGATACAATCCGGTGGAATCGCGCTCGGGCTGGCAGGTGCGGTAACCCTGATTTTGCAATACCAGCACGCAACGGGGAAACCGACTGCGATGGGCGACCTGATGGTATTTATCAACGCGACATCATACGCCTTATACATGGTGCGTGCGAAAAAGCTGATGAAAAAATACGATACCTGGCAGGTGATCAAGTGGACCTTTGTTTTTGGTTTGATCCTGGTGATTCCTTTTGGAAGTCCGGGACTGGCAAAGGTTGAATGGCAGACCTTTACACCTGCGGTCTGGATGAGTGTGGCTTTTGTACTGATCTTTACGACCTTTTTTGCCTACCTCTTGAATACAGTTGGATTGAAGCACCTTTCGGCCTCGGTGGTGAGTTTCTACATTTACCTCCAGCCACTCTTTGCAACCCTGATTTCGCTGGTCATCACGCATGAAGCGATCAGTTCGGTTCAGGTAATTGCCTGTGTGCTCATCTTTGCCGGGGTTTACCTGGTGAATTATCCTGCGCTTGGTAAAGCCAAATCTTAACGTATTTTTGTCCTCAATTAAACCACAGCCATGATTCGCTCCATGACCGGGTTCGGTAATGCAACTATCGAACACGGGAACAAGACCATTTCCGTCGAAATAAAATCGGTCAACAGCAAATTTTTCGACCTGACCCTTCGCCTGCCTTCACTTTACCGTGAAAAAGAATTTGAAATACGTGGGGATCTGAGCAAACAGATTGAACGTGGTAAAGTGGAATGCTCCATTTCCGTAGAATCACAGGAGGCACCAAAAAAGAGCAGCATCAATTCCTCTCTTGTCAAGGCGTATTATGAAGAGCTGAAAACAATTTCCGACGATTTGAAATTACCTCCGGCGAATTTTCTAAAGATCATTCTTGGTTTACCGGACGTTCTGAATACCGAAAAAAACCAGCTCGATGAAGAAGAATGGGCCGCGGTGAAGAAAGCAATCGAAAAAGCTGTTGCTGCATTTCAGGCGTTCCGTAAAATGGAAGGCGAAAGTTTGGCGCGTGATCTCGAACAAAGAATTCAGGCGATTGACTCGGGAATGAAAGATCTCGAAATCTATGAAGCCGGACGTATCGAACTGGTTCGAAAACGTCTTCAGCTGAATCTCGAAGAGTTTATTCAGGTGAACAACATTGATCGCAACCGATTCGAACAGGAATTGATTTTCTATATTGAGAAATACGATATTTCAGAGGAAAAAGTAAGACTGAAAAGTCATCTGAATTATTTTTTGAAAATAATGAAAGACGATCCTTCCGGTGGGAAAAAACTTTCCTTCATCGGACAGGAAATCGGAAGAGAAGTGAACACCATTGGTTCGAAAGCCAATGACGCCAACATGCAGAAATCGGTTGTTGGAATGAAAGACGAATTGGAACGAATAAAAGAACAGGTGCTGAATATTCTCTGAGGATGATACAAGGGAAACTCTTACTGTTCTGTGGACCATCCGGTAGTGGTAAAACAACCATTGTTCATCATCTCCTGCAAAAAAATCCGAAAATAGAATTTTCTGTTTCCGCGACAACACGTCCGCAACGAGCGAATGAAACCGACGGGAAAGATTATCATTTCATTTCCGTTGAAGAATTTAAAAAGCGGATCGCGAATGATGAATTCGTGGAATGGGAAGAAGTGTATACCGATCGTTTTTACGGAACATTAACATCCGAAATCGAAAGAATCTGGAGCGAACACAAAGTGGCGATCTTTGATGTGGATGTTGAGGGTGGATTAAAGATCAAAAAGATTTTTGGTCAAATGCTGCTTTCAGTTTTCGTAATGCCTCCTTCTGTAGAAGCATTGCACCAAAGGTTGCAGTCACGTAATTCTGAAACAGCGGAATCATTCAAAGCCCGCATCGCTAAATCCGAACACGAACTTACTTACGCCTTTCGTTTCGACAAAGTGATCATTAATGATAATCTTGATAAGGCTCTTGAAGAAGCGGAGAGATTGGTGGAGGAGTTTTTGAAGTAAGAACTTTGGGATTGTAGATTTTGGATTGAGGATTGTAGATTGAGGATTGTAGATTGAGGATTGAGAGGGGAATAGAAATAAAAAGTCGGGAGTTTGGAGTCGATTTTGAACAACATCGAACTTTATGAATTGAGAATATTTTTTCTGTAGGAAAATTAATACCATGAAAATCGGCCTCTACTTTGGATCATTCAACCCTGTCCACAACGGGCACATGGTGATTGCGGGGTATATGGCGGAGTTTACGGATTTGGATCAGGTTTGGTTTGTTGTTTCTCCACACAATCCACTGAAAGTAAAACACAGTTTGTTGCAGGATTATCACAGGTTGACGTTGGTACGTCTGGCCATTGGAGATAACAGGAAATTAAAAGCATCCGATATCGAATTTAAATTACCGCGACCGAGTTACACCATACACACGCTTGCTTATTTACAGGAAAAACATCCTGAATATAAATTTGTTTTATTGCTTGGCAGCGACAATATTGAAACTTTTCACAAATGGAAAAACTACGAGCAGATTCTCGAAGGGTATGAACTCTATGTTTATCCCCGCGACGGATCCACGACCAGTGAATTATTTTCTCATCCAAAAGTAAAACTCATCAACGCGCCACGCATGGAACTCAGTTCCACTTTTATCCGTGACGCCATCAAAAACAAAAAAGACATCCGCTATATGCTTCCTGAAGCTGTTTGGGCGTATGTGGAGGAGATGGGGTTTTATCGGTAGTGTTTCGGGTTCCGTGTTTGAGATTTGATGTTAAAAAAGTACTTTTAAGATAAAAAGGATTTTTTGTTTAAAATTTCGTTTCCATGAAGGTCTTGAAAAGAAACCTGTTCCTAATTCTTATTATTTTAACCCATTCTGCATACTCTCAAGGTAGAAGAAATGTGTGGCAAATGGGTTACTGGCAAGGTGGAGGCAATATTTTCCAAATGGATTTCTCAAGCGGGAATCCCACGTTTATGCCTCAAATTATTTCAACTCAAATGTCGATGTTTCTATTGAATGCAAGTATTTGTGATAATAATGGTAATATATTGTTTTATACAAATGGCGACTTTATTGCAGATGCTACAGGTGATACAATGATGAATGGAGGGGGCTTAATACCAGGTCCATTTAGGAATGATAATTTCCAATATGGTCTACCCAATCCGCAAGGGGCGATTGTAATCCCTTTCACTACAGATAACAATAAATACTATTTGTTTCAAATAGCAGTCAATAATGTTACTCGAGACGGAGACTCATTACTATTTCATGTAATTGATATGTCATTGAATTCCGGACTCGGTGCAGTTATACTAAAAAATCAATTTTTACTAGCTGGTCACTTTACTCAAGGTGATTTGATGTCAGTTAAACATGGAAATGGACGGGATTGGTGGATTTTATTTCATGGTCAAGGGGACGCACTTTATTATTCATATTTAATATCAAACGACTCCTTAATCGGACCGTTCTCTCAAAACATTGGAGTTATTAAACAAGATTTGGGTCAAGCTGTATTCTCACCGGATGGATCAAAATTTGCAAGTTTTGATAGCTATAATGACCTTGAATTATTTAACTTTGATAGATGCACGGGGCTTTTAAGTAATCACATTCATATTTCAATGCCTCATCTTTATGCATCTTGGGGTTGTTGCTTTTCCCCAAATTCAAATTTGTTATATGTTTCAGATCGTCAGAATTTATACCAGTACAATCTACAAGCTGCAAGTATTGCTGGAAGTAAAGATACTATAGCTGTCTGGGATGGGTTTGGAGACCCCTTTCCAAATTCTTTTGCCCTATCTCAATTAGGTCCAGATGGTAAAATATACATCTCTTCTTTCGGGGGTACACAACATATTCATGTCATCAATAATCCAGACAGTCTCGGTCAAGCTTGTGATGTACAACAGCATTTTTATTTGTTACCTAGTTATAATGCAGGCACAATTCCAAACCTCCCATTTTACGAACTTGGCACATTAGGAGGAAGCATATGTGACAGTTTATCAACAAATATTTCTTCAAGAAATGTTTTGACAATTAATTATTTTGTCTTCCCAAACCCTGTTCGTGATATTTTATACATTCAAAATTTTTCAAAAGAACCTTTGAAAAGTCTCGCAATCACTGACCTTCTTGGGAAAACAATTCAATCTGATTTTTCAATTTTGAAAAACGGAGAATACATAGAGGTAAATACTGCTTCGCTTCAACAAGGATTGTACATTTTGCAAATGGAAACCGATAAAGGAATGTGGATTCAGAAGTTTTTTAAGGAGTAAATTCAAACCCAAGTGTTTGCATGTAGCAGAGAAAACCGCTACGTTTGCACTATGGAAAACCAAAACGCATTCGGTACCCGTGCGATTCATGCCGGGCAGGAACCTGATCCTTCAACGGGGGCTATCATGACTCCTATTTATCAGACTTCGACATATGTACAGGAGAGACCGGGAAAACACAAAGGATATGCTTATGCACGCGGGAAAAATCCAACGCGTGTAGCTCTTGAAAAATGTATTGCTTCCCTTGAAAATGCCAAACACGGATTGTGTTTTTCCAGCGGTCAGGGAGCCGAAGACGCGATTATAAAATTGTGTCGCCCCGGAGATGAAGTGATTGCTACGGATGATTTGTATGGCGGATCCTACCGGATGTTCACAAAGATTTTTGAGCATTTTGGAATTGTGTTTCATTTTGTAAACATGCACGATGCAGCTGAAATTAAAAAGCACATCAATGCAAAAACGAAAATGATCTGGGTGGAAACGCCGACGAATCCGCTCATGAAAATCATTGATATCCGTGCCTGCGCTCAGATTGCAACAGAACACAAACTGATTCTTGTTGTTGATAACACTTTCGCTTCTCCTTACCTGCAGAATCCTTTGGATATGGGCGCAAGTATCGTTGTTCATTCAGCGACAAAGTACCTGGGCGGACATAGCGATGTGGTAATGGGTGCTTTGTGTACCAACGATGATAAATTACATGAAGAACTTGCTTTCATTGCGAATTCCTGCGGAGCAACACCGGGACCGATGGATAGTTTTCTTGTTCTTCGCGGTTTGAAGACATTGCATGTGCGGATGGATCGTCACTGCAGCAACGGAAAAGCAATTGCTCTTTTTCTGAAAGATCATCCTAAAGTAGACAAGATCCATTGGCCAGGTTTCCCCGATCATCCCAATCATGAAATCGCGAAAAAGCAAATGCGTGATTTTGGCGGTATGATCTCTTTTACATTAAAAGGAAATTCCATGGAAGAGGCTTTTGACATGGCTTCCCGTACAAAAGTCTTTTCACTGGCCGAATCTCTCGGTGGTGTTGAATCCCTGATCGGACATCCTGCTTCCATGACCCATGCTTCAATTCCGAAGGAAATCAGGGAAAAATCAGGGGTGCTCGATTCACTTCTACGATTAAGTGTCGGTATTGAAGATGTCAACGACCTGATTGAAGACCTGCGTCAGGCTATTGGCTGATTTCCGGGGGATATTCTGAAAAATCAGAATTCCTGAGTTTGTTAAATAAGCTTAAAATAGGTCAGGGAAGTGTCAAATGCGCTGCCTGACAGAGGGGAAAATTTAAATATTTTTTACCTTTGATATTATACTGATAAACTCGGTATCAGTCCTTATTTTATCAAACCAATTCCCTATCATGAAAAAAATACTACTTGTTTTTGTACTGTCTGCCGGTATTATCTTGAACGTTAGCGGACAAGAACGAAAAACCTGCGCGACCAATGAAGTTTACCAGGAAGCAATTCAAAAGCACCCTGAAATATTATTACAGCAGCAGGAACTCGAACAATTCACCGCTCGTTATGCTCAGGAGCATTCTGCTCAACGCAACTCTGCTGGAGGAACGCTTTTCATCATTCCGGTTGTGTTTCATATCATTCACAATTATGGTCCGGAAAACATTTCC
>CAYMMN010000017.1:0-18722 GCA_964391495.1 uncultured Flavobacteriales bacterium
CAGCGTTGGGAAGGTGCCGGATTCACTCGTAACAGAATTCAGTACACGTGCAGGACGAAAAGTGTTTGATGGAGGTGGAATTTTACCGGACATCAAACTGGATCCCGTCAAACTCAGCAATATCAGTCAAAGTCTGATCAGCAAAAATCTCATCTTTGATTTTGCTACACGTTATCGTAAAGAACACGCGACGATTTCTGCATCCAAAGATTTTAAATTAACCGACGCAGATTTCCAGCAATTCGTCTCCTATATCAATGATAAAGACTATGACTATACCACGAAAAGTGAGAAGGCGATGGAGGATTTGAAAAAGAACAGCGAAGAGGAGAAATATTTCCAGGACATAACCACCGAATATGATGCCCTGAAAAACAAACTTGCGCACAACAAGCAGGCAGATGTTGAGAAAAACAAAACTGAAATCCTTCAGCTGCTTGAAGAAGAAATCATTTCGCGTTATTATTATCAGAGCGGACGAATTGAAACCGCACTTCAGCACGATCCGGAATTAAAAAAAGCGATTGAAGTACTTGGAAACAAAGATGAATATTCATCTCTGTTAAAAGGACCTTTGAAAGCTGATGCCGGAAAAAAATAAAAAGAATCTTTGGGAATCGATGATTTCTTTTTTACGACAGCGTAATTCCAATAATCTTTTATTCTTCGGGCTTTGCCTGTTGATTACCGGATTGCCGCTATCCTTATTTCTAACCAGTCTGTCACAATTTTTTATTGTTGGTTCATTTTTTCTCGAAGGAAATTTCAAAGAAAAAACAAGACGATTCATCAACAATAAAGCTGCTGTCCTCATGGTGGGCATCTGGCTATTGCACGTAATTGGATTGTTGTGGACACAGGATTTTCATGAAGGTATAAAAGATCTCCGTATTAAACTGCCCCTTCTGTTTTTACCTGTTGTATTGAGTGGCTCCGGGTCATTGCAAGCAAAACAATTTAAGGTATTGCTATGGTTGTTTATCGCAGCAGTCCTGGTAGGCTCCCTGATTTCCATGGCAGTTTTGAAAGGGTTCATTCATACGCGTGTGCCGATGTATGACATTCGGGAAATTTTCATATTGGGAGTTTCACATATTCGTTTTGCATTGTTTACTTGTCTGGCAGTCATCGTGTGCGCATGGTTCCTGAATTCAAAAAGCAATTCATTAGCTCCCTGGATAAAATTCATTCTTGGTTCAGCGATGCTGTGGTTTGTAGCCTTCTTGTTTATTATTGAGTCAGTCACCGGAATTTCTGTATTACTCATCATTCTTATCGCATTTTTATTATCCATCTCCTTTCGTCACAACAGTGTGTTCATTCGTGGTTTATCAGTTGTCTTACTTATTGCAATTCCAACATCCCTCTTCATTTTTCTAAAAGGATTCGTTCAAAAATATTCCGTTACACCGGTTGAGGTTCTGCAATTCGACAAAAAAACGAAACTGGGAAATCCCTATTTCTTTGATACTACCAATGCTCAAATTGAAAATGGATATCGGGTATATTCCTATATCTGCGATTCCGAACTGAGAACAGAATGGAACAAAAGAAGTAAAATCCCATTTGATTCGTTGGACGAACGCAAGCAACCTCTCAAATCTACCTTGATTCGTTTTCTAACATCAAAGGGAGAATACAAGGACGCGGAAGCGGTGTCGAGGTTGACTGAGGAAGAAATTCAATCGATTGAACATGGCATTGCGAATGTATATTATCAGCATTTATCAAGTCTTAAAAGCAGAATGCTTCAGATCTTATGGGAGTACAAAGAATATCAAAGAGGCGGAGATCCAAGTGGTCATTCGGTAACTCAGCGTATAGAATTCTGGAAAGCCGCGATGCATATTATTCTTGAGCATCCATTAACTGGGGTTGGAACAGGAGACATGCCTGCAGCATATCGTGAGGAATACAGGAAAATGAATACCAAACTCATGGAGAAATACAGATTGCGTGCTCACAACCAATACCTGGCGATTGGTGTCGGACTTGGAATTCCGGCGCTGCTGTATTTTCTTCTTACTTTGATTTATCCTGTGGCGGAACGAATTCGGAAACGTGATATTCTGTTTCTGTCTTTCTGGTTAATTTTTTTCATTTCAATGTTTACAGAAGACACACTCGAAACGCAGGCAGGAGCAACCTTTGCAGCATTGTTCTGGTCGCTGTTTTTATTTTCAGGAGAAAATCGATTCTCCACAAGGGAGAATCACATCGGATGATTTAGTTCAGGATTTTTTCCTGCCCAACTCTCTCAATTTGGCATATTTTAGGAATGTCGCCTGAGCTGTTATTCGGGCAATCAGGTATCCATAATAACCATCCAGAAATCCACCTAACAAAATAAAGTCACGAAAAAATCGAAATGAAGGTCTCCAGAGGAGTGTGAATAATGTCGCGCTTTTCCCTTTTTCAAATGCTGCTTTCGCTCCTATTTCAGAGAATTTATTGCCTTGAGCAATATGTTCCTGAATAGCATAATATGAATAATGAAGAATGTCGCCTTTGATGCGCTTCACTTTATCGGGAGAAACAGGAATAAAGCGATCGTGCGGATTCATTCCGCCCCATTGTCCGGATTTTCTGTTAAACAATCTGACTTTTCTGTCGGGATACCACGCACCATGACGAATCCAATGTCCACAGTAATTGGTTAGTCGGTTCATTTCATAAGCATCCGCTTCCCAGGCTGATTTTACCTGAAGGATATTCGCTTTCAGCTCAGGGCTTAGAGCTTCATCGGCATCGAGAGATAAAATGCAATCATTTTTTGCCTGACTTAACGCGAAATTCTTTTGTTCAATATATCCGGCAAAAGGATGTTGAATGAAACGGGCACCAAATCGTTCGCTGATGGAAGCTGTCGCATCGGTAGAAAAAGAATCGACGATTACGATTTCATCGGCTATTCCCTTAATGGATTCGAGGCAACGAGCCAGGTTGCGTTCTTCATTAAAGGTGATTATGACAACGGACAGCTGTACCATAACTTTTCAACGTGTGCAAGTTAGGTATATTTCTTATTCCCATTTTGATTCGCGTTCTGATTCTCGTTTCTTTGTTGGAACCATTTCTCAATAGCAGCCATTGAACGCAGTTCCCGAACTTTTACAAAAACTGATGCAAGGTGACCGAAAGGCACTTGCCCGTGCGATCACAATCGTCGAAAATGATCAGGACGGATACAGGGAATTATTATTGGCTCTTCCTGCAGGAAATAAAGTACCGATAACAGGCATCACCGGTCCTCCGGGTGCAGGAAAAAGTACTCTCATCAATGCTTTACTCAGGCAACTGACAGACGCTGGAAAGAAGGTAGCAGTTATCGCTGTTGATCCAACTTCACCTTTTAATTATGGGTCGCTTCTCGGGGACCGATTGAGAATGTCCGAACATTTTACAAATTCAAACGTATTTATTCGCTCTCTGGCAACACGAGGATCGCTTGGAGGACTATCCGAGAAGATCATAGAAATTGTGGATGTAATTAGGGTTGCGGATTTCGATATGATCCTTGTAGAAACTGTAGGTGTTGGTCAGAGCGAAGTTGAAATAGCCGGATTAGCGGATACCACCATTGTTGTTGTTGTTCCGGAATCAGGGGATGAAGTACAGACATTGAAATCGGGCATTATGGAAATAGCCGATATTTTTGTTGTGAATAAATCGGACCGTGAAGGAGCTGATCATCTCCGTCAAAATCTGAACAAGCTTATGTCTCATCCCAAGCCGGGAGGATGGAATGTTCCGGTGATCAAATGTGCAGCAACAAAAAATGAGGGCATAGAAGATATCATTAAGCAAATAAGCAACCATCAGCAATCTGCTTCGTTTGACGAGAAGAAAACATACCTGCTTACCGAAAAAGCTTATCGGTTGATTCAACAAAAAAGGATGAAAAATATCCATAAAAGGGATATTTCCGAAGCGCTGTCAAAAGTGGCCACAGATCCTGGATTCAACTTGTATCAGTTTGCAGATCAATTCAATAACTGAATAATTGCGATATTCCAAAATAGTCGTAAATTGACTCGCTTTTTAAATCGTATGACCAATCAGTACGACGACGGATTTTTAATCAAAATTACAAGACACTTGTTCATTTCCTGCTGTCTGATCCTCAGCTTAGGGGTTCAGCATGCCGGTGCTCAGGCTTTCTGGCTTGAAGACTTTGGAAATTCTGCTGCAGGAAATTGTGAACAGGGAACACTTGCAGCTAGCTTCTCATCTACGCAGGGAACCTGGACGGTTACATCCATGGGACCTGAAGATCCGGATGCGAACCGTTGGTACATCAGTCCGACAGAACCCGGAAAACCGGCCGGTGATTGTTCTACTCAAGGTTGTTATATTAATTCACAATATACTGACCGGACTTTACACATTGGGAATGTATCCACTTCTCCAAATGCATTAACATTATGTCCCACCGGAGATTGCGGTGCTGTGTATGATGCAGGAGGTTTTCAAAATGCAGTTCAGACTAATTCAAGAGTTGAATCACCTGTAATCAATTGCACAGGGCAATACGGAATCATCCTGTATTTTAATTATTTCATGAATGCGGATGATCCAAGTGGTAATGATAATCTTGCTGTTGAATATTTTGATGGTACCACATGGAATACGATAGCTGATCCTCCAATGACAGATCCAATGTGTGGACAAGGATTTGGATTGTGGACAAGATATGCTGTTGCTTTAGGATTCAGTGCCGACAACAATGCAGGAATAAAAATCGGATTTACGTGGAAAAATGATAATGGTGGTGTAGGTGTAAACCCATCTGTCGCGATTGATAGTATTGCTTTGATTGGAACCTTACAACCTGTTGCGGATTTTGAAGCAAGTGACACCGTGCTGTGTACAGGTGATTGTATTGATTTCACAGATCTTAGTCAGAATTTCCCCAACGCCTGGTCATGGAGTTTCATAGGAGGTACACCTGCTACATCTTCAACAGAAGATCCAAGCAGTGTTTGTTTTCTCAACCCGGGAAGCTATACTGTTCAGTTGATCGTTTCGAACAGTTCTGGAAGTGATACACTCACAAAAGTTGATTACATCACAGTAAATGCCTGTACACCACCAACTGCAGGATTTGCAGCGGATAGCACTGATATTTGTGAACGCACCTGTATCAATTTTACTGATCAGAGTATCAATGGAGCAAGTGGCTGGAAATGGCTTTTCCCGGGTGGCACTCCTTCCACTTCAACTGATCAGAACCCACAACAGATTTGTTATTATACTCCGGGAGTTTATCCGGTTACTCAAATTGTTTACAATCAATTCGGGTCAGACACTTTGGTGCTGCCGGATTATATCAAAGTAAATACCTGTCCGCTACCCGTAGCTGATTTCGCCACTTTCACTCCGGCAATTTGTTCTAATTCCTGCATCAACTTCTTTGATCAGTCTACCTACGGTCCAACCAGCTGGAGCTGGTATTTCCCGGGTGCAACACCTGACACTTCCACAGCTCAAAATCCTGTTGGTATTTGTTATCCTACAGATGGCTTTTATGATGTTCAGTTAATTGTATCGAATGGATATGGTTCAGATACAACCATCAAGTATTCCTATGTGCATGTAGAGAGTGTACCTAATTCTTTTGTCAGTCCCGATACCGCGATGTATTTCGGAGGTTCATATCAGTTGATTGCCGGAGGAGGTGCTACTTATTCCTGGTCACCTGCCTATGGATTGGACACCACCGCGGGCAGCAATCCGATTGCTACGCCACAGGAAACTACAACCTATACGGTTAACATCACAGACATTACCGGTTGTTCTGCTACACGTCAGGTGACGGTTACAATTCTGCACAATAACAATTTCTTTGTTCCGAATAGTTTTTCACCAAACAACGACGGTTACAACGATTATTTATTTGTAAGAGGAAACAATTTGTATGGAATTCGTTTCACTGTATTTGACCGCTGGGGAGAAAAAGTATGGGAGACAACCAGCCAAACAGAAGGATGGGACGGCCGTTACAAGGGAAAAGAATTGGACCCGGCTGTTTTCACGTATGTGTTGACAATAATTTATGACGACGGTAAAAACCTTACACAGACGGGAACTATAACCCTGCTCCGTTAAGGAAATAGAGAGTATGATAGCGATGAGAAAGTGTTTACATACCTGTCTTTTAGTGCTGCTGGTTTTGAGCGGAGAATTGCTCTATTCCCAGGATGCTCATTTCTCTCAATTCTATTCTACTCCTCTGCAGGTGAACCCTGCAATGACCGGTGTTTACGATGGTAAATTACGTTTCACCAATAATTATCGTACACAATGGACATCCATTGGTAAAGGGTATAAGACTATTCATACATCATTGGATGTTCCTGTTGGGAAGACGGATGTAAAGAACAATTACTTCGGTGTCGGAGCGATGATTTATCAGGACAAAGCCGGTGATGCAGGTTTTACATCGACTGTAATTGAAGGAAGTCTATCTTATGTCACTGCAATGGATGATGTGGGTGATCATTATTTTTCAATCGGGTTCCAGGGTGGACTAAATCAAAACAGTCTGGATCTTTCGAAAACGACCTGGGACTCACAATGGAACGGAGACACTTACGATCCCTCTCTTCCTACTTTTGAGTCGATTCAGTTGCAACAGTTCGCATACCTTGATTTTAATGCCGGTCTAATGTATTTCTATGTTCCGGATGGCAATAATTCATTGGCTTTAGGTGCAAGTATGTCGCATGTAGGAAGTCCTAACGTCAGTTTCATCATTCGTCAGGAAGCTCCTTTACGTAGAAAATTCAATATTCACGGAAGCGGAGACCTTTCCATGAATAAAGAGAACCAAACATGGATTCAACCACGTTTTCTTGTGAGTTTGCAAGGCAAACAAAAAGAGATTGTTGCCGGTGGATTCCTCAAAAACAAAGTGCAGTTCAAATCACGTTACACAAATTATAAGAAAGAAGCCTATTTCCTAATTGGTGGCTTCTATCGTTATAAAGATGCGGCAATTCTTGCTGCACGTTTCGAATACAACACTGTAGGTCTTGGTATCAGCTACGATCTGAACACTTCGAACCTGTCGAACCTTGCCGGTTCTGCAAGTGCTTTTGAAATTAATTTATCGTACGTGATGTATGTGAAACGTGGTGAGCGGGCGAAGAATTTCAACAAAATGCCACGCTTCCTCTGATCCTTTTTATTCCTGATAATACACCCTTTTTACACGCTGGGAAACTCCGGCAAGAACTTCATAAGGAATAGTTCCGAGTGCAGTAGCCATTTCTATCACCGGTAAATCCGTTCCAAAAACGATTACTTCATCTCCTTCTCTCGCGGGAATGTCGGTAATATCGAGCATGCACATATCCATGCAAACACTGCCAACAATCGGGGCCCGTTTGCCATTTACCAGCATCGAGCCGGTTCCATTTCCTAAACGGCGATTGATCCCATCCGCGTAACCAATTGCAACTGTAGCAATGATGGAATCACGGGTGAGTTTTCCTCTCCGGCTATAGCCGATGGTCTCATTCGCGGGTACATTTTTTATTTGTGAAATGGTTGTTTTCAAAGTTGCAACATGTTGCAATTGCTGCTGTTCATTATTTGTCGCCGCGAAGCCATACAAACCAATACCGAGACGAACCATATCGAATTGTGCTTCGCTGAATCGAAGTATCCCGGATGAATTCAGGATGTGTCTGCTGATAGGGTATTCAAACTCCTGCTGAATATCTTTACTCATACGGGTAAATCTATCCAATTGAATGCGTGTGAAACCGTCATGCTCCGCTTCATCACTTGCGGCAAGGTGTGAAAAAACAGATTCAACACGAATGTTTTTATTGTTTCTCAGACGAACAACCAGTTCGTTAATATCTCCTTCTTCAAAGCCCAGTCGTCTCATTCCGGTATCCAGTTTGATATGGATTCTGAATGGATCGCCATCGTGTTTCCGCAGTACTTCATTCAACTGGTTGAGCAATCTGAAATTATAGATCTCAGGTTCCAGGCGATATCGAATCATTGCTTCAAAACTCTGCACCTCCGGGTTCATGACCATGATCGGCAGAGTGATACCGGCTTTTCTCAATTCGACTCCTTCATCACTATAAGCAACAGCGAGGTAATCCACATGATGGAACTGAAGGATATTCGCTATTTCAAAACTGCCGCTGCCATAAGACATGGCTTTTACCATTGCCATCATCTTGGTTGTAGGCTTGACTCTGGAACGGTAATAATTCAAATTGTGAACCAGTGCATTCAGATTGATCTCCATCACAGTTTCGTGCGCCTTTTGCTGGAGCATTTTCCCTATTTTCTCAAAGCCGAATGGACGGGCACCTTTGAGCAAAATAGTTTCATCACGAAAATCGGAGATGGATGCTTCTCTCAGAAAGTCATCTGTGGTAGAATAGAATTTTGCAGGGATACTAAAAAGTTGTTGTTGTCTGTGAATCGCGTCACCGATTCCGATCATTTTATCTACACCTTTTGCAAGCAGCAACTGAGCCACTTCACGGTAGAGACTTTCTTCGTTCCTTCCGCTTTGCAGGATATCAGAAAGGATCACAGTCCTGGTGTTGTGTTGTTTTTGCTGATTTAAAAAATCCAAAGCGATGGTAAGTGAACCCACATCGGAATTATAACTGTCATTAATTACAGACGTATTGTTGATACCGTTTTTCATCTCCAGCCGCATGGCGACCGGATTGAGAAAATGCATTCGCTCACTGATGATGTCCTGTGCATAACCAAGCACGATCATCAGTGACCAGCAATGGATAGCATTGTCTACTGAAGCATCATCAGTAAATGGAATTCTGATTTTATGGAATTGATTATTGTATACAGCCTGAATTTCTGTTTCGTCGGTACCCTTGGTAATTCTTCCAACCTGAAGATCCGCTTTTGCTTTTCTAGACCACGTGAAACAACGAATCTGCTCCTGATCGAAAAGAGTCCGCTGAACAGTATCGTGTATGATCGCATAGTCCCTGCAGTAAATCAGGTTTTCGACACCGAGAAAAAGTTTCATTTTCTCATCTACCTTTTGCTGAGGTCCCTGAAAATTTTCATCGTGAGCGGTTCCAATATTTGTAAATATTCCGATGGTCGGGCGAATCATGGTTTGCAATTTCTCCATTTCACCCGGCCGGGAGATTCCGGCTTCAATAAGAGCCAGCTGATGTTCTTCATTCATCAACCAAAGCGAGAGTGGAACACCGACCTGCGAATTAAAACTTTTCGGACTTCGAACGATATTTTTATCGGCACGGAGTAATTGATACAACCATTCTTTGACAATAGTCTTACCATTACTTCCTGTTATTCCCAGCACAGGGAAATGAAAACGTTGCCGGTGAAAGGCCGCAAGCATTTGCATGGCGACGAGCGCTTCCGGAACTATGATAAAATTTGCTCTGAGCGCGGAAAAACTTTCGGGATAATCCGAAACAATAAAATTCCGGACACCCTGAACAATTAATTCCGGAATGAACCGATGTCCATCGTGACGTTCTCCTTTAATTGCAAAAAAGAGAGAAGTTTCAGGGTGAATGATTTTACGGCTGTCGGTAAGCAGGTCTACAATCCGGTGATCATCCGGATCGTTGATGACTAGTTTTCCGCCGACAATTTCAGCGATTTGTTCGATGGAATAAACTGATTCAGCCATTTTGGAATCGTGGATCACGATGTTTTTTCTCTCTCTTCATTGAAGCATGCTCGACAAAGTGGAACATAGCTTTCCTGTTCACCTAAAAGTATTCTTGATGAGTTTGCTACTGTACGGTGGGAATAATTCGCCAGGTTGCCACATTTCATGCAGATGGCATGAACTTTCGTAACGAACTCCGCAATGGCAACCAATCCCGGAATCGGACCAAAAGGTTTTCCCAGATAATCCATGTCCAGTCCGGCAACCATTACACGAATTCCGCGGTTGGCAAGTTTTTCACAAACCGATGGCAATTCCTCATCAAAGAATTGCGCTTCATCAATTCCAACAACCTCCACATCGTTCGCTAACAAAAGAATTTGCGATGCGGAATCAACTGGAGTACTGGGAATAAAATTAGCATCATGGGAAACAACATTTTCCTCATGATAACGGGTATCTACTTTGGGTTTGAATATCTCAACTTTCTGTTTTGCGATACGGGCACGTTTTAAACGACGGATCAATTCTTCCGTTTTACCTGAAAACATGGATCCACAAATTACTTCGATATGTCCACGATGGGGATCATTGGAGGCTAAATTCTCTAAAAACATACGGGATTCAATTTCTAAAGCAAAGTTATGAGTTTTGAAGGGATTTGAAACCCTGAAAACAGGTCAATAATTCATCAAGATGAGAATAATGTCACTCATTTTCAAATTCATCCATTTTCGCCGTTTTGAATTTAAATTTCGATGAATTGGAATGGTATTGAGTTCAAAATGCAATCCGGTTTTGAGGTAAAAAAGCCCGGGCAAGACGTGACCATTAGTGGGCTTTTTCTCAGAACCGAAAAGCAATAATTTTATTGGTTAAAGGGTGCTGATTTCTTACAACATTTTTACAGAAGCTCCGTTGAAAGAGCATATGGCAACCCACGAATTACACCAACAAATTGATTCCCGCTTAAAACAGCTGCTTGATTTGCACCGGGAAATGCAACAGCATTCGTCATCTGTACCTTATGCTGAAATAGATCTTTTTTTACAAAAGGTTCGACAGTTGTATGAGGCTTCTCTCCTGCTCCATCATCACAATGCACTGAAGACGATGGAAGAACTGGAGGCAGCCATTGCAGAACGTTACGCGAAGTCTGAACCAAGAATGTATGTTCCTTCCCCTGAAGCCATAAAAGCAGTGGTGTCGGAAAATCCAATTCAAAGTGCACCTGTTGCTGAGACACCGATTTCAACTGTTGAATCTTCGGTACCAGAAAAACCGATGATTGCTGAACAAAAAAATGAGCCGATCCAGACAGAAAAGGAAATTCCTTCTGTTGAGAAAATTCAAGCACCGTCTCCGGAACCGGTGAGACATACTTTCGAAGAATTGCTAGCACAAACATCTGTCAGAACAGAGAATACTGCTCAGCCGAACACTGTGGCCAAACCGAAAAAAGGAAGTGGAGACCTTCATGAAATGTTTGATGAAGTTCCGACACTAGCAGGGAAATTTGAAGAAATAGAAACTCTTGGAGAACGCATTGCCACGCATCAGTCACCAACTCGTATCGGAGAAAAGCTTCAACGCAAACCCGTGAAGGATCTGAAGGTTGCGATTGGTATCAATGAGAAATTTCAATTCATTAACCAACTGTTCAACGGAGATTCCTCCACATACCACAGTGCGGTGGAACATTTAAATAACTGTCAAAGTTTTGAAGCAGCTTCCGGTTATGTAAACAACAACCTTGTTTCAAAATACAACTGGGACCTTGCAACCGCGCCTGCTACGGTATTTATTGATCTCGTGGAGCGCAGGTATATCGCCTAATTCCATATCATGTCTCATCTTTACCTGGTTCCAACTCCGATCGGAAATCTGGAGGACATCACTTTACGTGCTATCCGGATCTTAAAAGAAGTTGATCTGATCCTTGCTGAAGATACCCGCACAAGCGGTTTTCTGCTGAAACACCTCGGTATCGAAAAACGCATGCAATCCTACCATGCTCACAATGAGCATAAGGTTGTAGAAGACATTGTTGCCCGAATCGCGGCTGGTGAAAAAATTGCCCTTATAACCGATGCCGGTACACCGGGAATATCAGATCCCGGTTTTTTAATTGTACGGGAATGTGTCAGGAACAATGTTCCGATAGAAACTCTTCCGGGAGCAACTGCATTGATTCCGGCTCTGGTCAATTCCGGTTTACCATGCGACCGTTTTTGCTTCGAAGGGTTTTTGCCTCAAAAAAAAGGTCGTCATACCCGGCTCACCAACCTGAAAGAAGAAACGAGAACAATGATTTTTTATGAATCTCCTTTCAGATTGGTCAAAACACTGGAACAGTTTAGTGAGTATTTCGGGTCAGACCGTCAGGCTTCCGTTTCCAGGGAACTAAGTAAACTCCATGAAGAAAATTTTCATGGAACGTTGAAGGAATGTCATTTACACTTCTCCTCCAAAACAGTAAAAGGCGAAATTGTCATTGTTCTTGCCGGAAAAGGAAATGAGTCACCGGAAGAAGATTTGAATTCTGAATCCTGATTTGTTCTTTCTTCACCGCATGTCCAATTTTCTTTCTGATCTTCATGGGTCAATTTTGATCCATGAGATTTCTGTCCGGACTTCTTTTCTTTCTGATTTTTATTTCCTTACCGGGGATTTCACAGAATCTGTGTACTAATGGAGATTTCGACTCCTATACAACATTACCCAACAATTACGCACACGTATGTTATGCCAATGGTTGGACAAGCCCCAGTGGAGTCTGTGCATTGGTCGTCGGAACAGGTAGTCCTGATTACTACAATACAGGCGGAACCGGAGGCTGTAAACCACCTGCCACCTGGTGGGCAACAGTTTCTCCCCACAGCGGAGCCGGTATGGAAGGATTTGCTGCCTGGTATTCGGGAAATTACAGGGAATACATTTCCAGGCAGTTGAGCAGTCCGCTTACTGTTGGCCAGGTGTATACCGTTTCCCTTTGGTATACGAATGGTGTTAGTACTATTCACGGATACGGATGTAATAATCTGGGCATCGCGTTTTCTTCCACGCCACTAACTCAATCAGGAGGAACTCCAATTGCTTATGTCCCTCAACTTGAATCCAGCACTGTGCTTTATTCAACCACCTGGCAACAACTCAGTTTTGTTTATACACCCACCACTCCAGATCAGTACATTACCATAGGTAATTTCCGTAACAACGCTGCGACTACCATTAGCCTTCTCGGTACCGGTACAACCGGAGCATATTATTATGTCGATGATATTTCCGTTACTCCCGGTACCAGTTTACCGGTGGAATTGATTTCGTTTATCGCTGAAGAAAAGGAGAATGAGATAGAATTGAAATGGGCCACTGAGTCGGAAACGAATAATGCTTTTTTCTCTGTTCAACATGCCGGCATTGAGAACAACTTTCATGAAATCGGGAGAATTGAAGGTGCGGGCAACAGTACGGTGCTCAACGAATATAAATTCATTGACGAACACCCGGCAAATGACATCAATTATTATCGTTTGCAACAAAATGATTTTGATGGAACGATAACCTACAGTCAGACCATTTCCTGCAGGAAAAACAAAAGATCAAATTTCAGCTGGCTTTACAACAGCGGATCAAATAAACTGTCCGTTATTTTTAAAGATGTTCCCGGACCACAACAGGTGATTCACTTACATTCGATGGAAGGAAGAACTATTTTTCAATCCGATAATATTCGAGAAAAGGAAGTGGAAATTTCCACAGAAAATATTCCGGATGGAATTTATGCTTTGGAAATTGAGGATGAAGGGTCACGATCCACCATGAAAGTGGCATTATTCCACTGATCAGGGAATTTAATCGTTATTCAGGAATAATTATTTTTTTCAGAGAAAAAGATCGGAAGCAATTCGATCGGCAAAGAATTTTCCTCTTCTGGTAAGTACCAGATTTTCTCCCTGGAGTTCGATTTGTTCATCATCCAGCAGAGGAATAATATTTCTTTGAAATTCCATCGCAGACTTTTCACCAAATTCCAAAAAGAGTTTTCGCAAACTGATTCCCCAAATTGTTCTGAGGGATGTCAATACATACTCATTGAACTTCTCCTCATTGCTCAGGTCTTCACGCTCGAAAGGAACGATATTCTCATCAATGGACCGGATGTATTGAGGATTATTGGAAATATTCCATTGACGGCTTACTTTATTGTAGGAATGTGCGGAAGGACCAATCCCTAAGTACGGCTCACCATTCCAGTAAGAAGTATTGTGTTTGGAATAATTTCCGGGTTTAGCAAAATTCGAAATTTCGTAATGCTCAAAACCGGCCCAGGCAGCGCGATCCATAAGCATTGCAAAATGAATCGCGGACATTTCTTCGTCCACTTCCTGAATTTTACGGTCACGAATTAATTTGGCAAGAGCGGTTCTTGGTTCTACTGTAAGGGAGTAACACGAAAGATGTTTAACACCCAAAGTAAAAGCGGTTTCCATATTTTTTTCCCACTGTTCTTCGGAAAGCGTGGGGATACCATAGATGAGATCGATGGAGATATTGTCAAAGCCTTTATCCTGAGCAAGACGTACAGCGTCATAAGCCTGCATTGCATTGTGCGCGCGATTCAGGTATTTAAGATCCTCGTCTGAAAAACTCTGGATACCGATACTCAATCGATTGACACCGGCAGCACGAATTTCGTCAAGACGTTGTGCTGTCAAATCATCCGGGTTTGCTTCAAGGGTGATCTCGGCATCCGCATCGACAGAAAAATTTCTGTTGATGGTTTCAAAGATTCCTTTGAGCTCATCGCCCGTCAGCAAAGAAGGTGTTCCTCCGCCAAAATAAATTGTACTTAGCTGGTTGGTACCTAGATAATCACTTCGAAGTCCGATTTCCTTCCGCATCGCTTCCAGCATTGCGGATTTTGTGTTGTGTGTTGTGGAAAAATGAAAATCGCAGTAATTGCAAGCTTGCTTGCAGAATGGAATGTGAAGATAGAGACCGGGCATGGTTGCAGTGTTTCTTGCTCGTTTACTTTGATAAAGATAATATTTATCCCCAATTGGCAAGATGAAAAACGGAGGATTCTGTTCGCAGTAGGTAATCCACCTTGCTAGTGGGCGTAATGGTGTATATCAAACCGGGGAGAGAGGCCCGGGTTATTTCTTTAAAACGATGCGGAATGTCGTTCCTTTGCCAATTTCCGAACTTTTTACGAAAATCTGGCCGTCATGGTAATCTTCGATAATCCGCTTGCTGAGCGACAATCCGAGGCCCCATCCCCTGCTTTTGGTGGTGTAACCGGGTTTGAAGATGGTCTTATAGGATGACTTCGGGATTCCTTTGCCGGAGTCTGTAATGTCCATATAGACGAATTGTTGTTGATCTGTAATTGCAATGCTGATGGTTCCTGCTCCACTCATCGCGTCCAGTGCGTTCTTCAGGATATTTTCGATCACCCATTCAAACAACGGAACGTTCATCGGAGCAAAAATCTCGTGATGAGGTTTATCGATATGAAAGGTAACCTGGTCAGAAGTGCGGTTACGAATGTAATCTACAGAATGACGGAGCACATCGTAAACATCTTCCTTTTTCAAAGCCGGTGCAGCACCAATTTTCGAGAACCTGTCTGTGATAGTTTGAAGCCTGTGCAAATCCTTTTCTATCTCACTGGTGTATTCCGGATTTGTCCCTTTCATTTTTAGCAATTCCAGCCAGGCAAGTAAGCTAGACAATGGAGTTCCAAGCTGATGCGCGGTTTCTTTTGCCATACCAACCCATACCTGATTTTGTTCCGCTTTTCTTGAGGTACTGAACGCGAGGTAGGAAACAAAAAGGAACAGCGCGATAACCGCCAGCTGGAAATAAGGATAATAACGGAGCCTTACCAATAATTCCGAGTCCTTGTAGAGGATGTATTGCTTAAAATTCTGGGCAATTTTTATTTCGATCGGCTCATGCTGGGAGCGCATGACTGCAACCTGATTTTTCAGATAGGTTGAATCCAGTGCGCGAAGCGAATCAAGGTTGCGGGATGAAATGACTTTGAAATTTTCATCCGCCCAAATTACCGGGATCGTGTTATTGTTGCTGATGACACTTGAGAGAAAATTAATATCCGTATTGACTTCAGAAACATCCGCAAGCCGTTTTGTCGCCTCCGCCCAAAGTTCAATCTTTTTATGCTCTTCATCAGCCAGCTTGTTCACCAATTTATTGGTATACCAAAGCGAAGCTGCTCCTATTAACAAGGCTGCAACCAGGAGCAGAAGTTTCCAACGTTGTTTTTGGGTGTAAATATTCACCTCAGGTTGTGTGTTTTAGGAAAAATGCAGGATTTCAATAAAATTTCCTGCTCTGATGAGTACAAAGATGGAAGATTTCCTTGAAATGGGAAATTAGATTCTGTACTAATTTCGAAAATTTTCCGGCAATCAGTCCAAAAAAGCAGAGCATCCCTGAGGATGCCCAAAATCGTCGGAAAAGCCTAAATGCCAGGTGATTTCATGTACCCGATTTGATGGATCGGGAAGCCATTCAGGCGTTTATTCACTGCTGCTCCAATCAATTTGCAGTTCTTCCTTTTTCTTTCTGGTTTCGATTCGGTTTGTGTCCTTTTTGAACATCCCGAATTCTTCCTTCAATATTCCTTTCAGATTTTGCTTTTCACGGACAATATCTGTTTTGATTTTTTCCTTCACTCCATTACGGTCATAACCAAACTTAGGATTATCAACCGGCCCTTTCATACACAACAACAATTGTGTCCTGCCAAGACCGTCGTCTTCGATTTCTCCAAACTCCGAATTGGTCTGAACCTTCTTTCCCAAAACGTCTGTAAGCAAAAGCTTGAGACGATAATCAACGATGTTGTCGAAATTATGAGTACCACTAGCTGTGATATTCATTGCGGAAGAATTGATCGCCATACTAGGAATGGAGATTAACTCATTGGCGATGTAGATTTGATTTTTCAGTGTGGAGAAGCGGATATGATTAAGATCCGGAACTTTCAGGTAGCGCGACAAGGCAAGTATGGGTGTGAAATTGATCAGCTCACCGTTTTCAATGGTGATGTCACATGTGGATCTGACTTTGCGTGAATCAATATTCAGATCTACCGACCAGGCTGAATTGAACTGAACATCCGCGCTCACCCGACCTTTTACATTCTTATCCGTCATGGTAGATTGACCGAAATTTTCCATCTGGGTGAATAATTTGGTTACGTCCAGCCGGGCAATTTTGGAATCAAAGTTCATAAAGACGCTGTCCTTGCGTGATGCATTGATGGTCGCATCCATATACACCATACCATCCATGGCAGCGAATGTGAGTCCGCGCCCGGTGATGACCTGGTGATCAAGGTGAATTTGTCCCTGCATACGGGAAGCTCTGAACTGCCTGAAACGGATGTTAGCTACAGTCACATCGAGATTGCTCACCAAACGTGGATTGAATTTCAGAATATACGATGTGTCTCCTTCTGTTGTAGCGACTTTATTGGACATCAATTCATCCAAATCAAGAAGTGTACTGTTCAATTTCGCATCAAACAATGCAGGTTGATTTGGTATCAAAATAAAATTGACAAAATTGTTGAACCTGCCGCTCAGGCGAAGGTCACTGGAAGAAATATTTCCCGTAAGGAGATTGACAGCAATATCGTTGTCCTGTAAAGTGAAATTCCCATTGATATTTTTAAACTCCAGTGGATTTCTTTTCAACTGGAAAGCAACGTTTTTCAAATCAATTGTACCGGATGCCTGCACTTTGTAAAGTTGCCCTGAATTCAAACTGGGCAAATCCTTGACCTTTCCGGCGAAGGCAATTTTCAGATTCATGTTCCCGGAAAGTGATTCCAGAGTATCTTTCTTGATGAAATGTTGCAGTTGAGACAAGTCCAGATCCGCGGCGGCACGAAGAGAAAGAAATGGATTTGCAAGATCTGTCAACCGTAAATCTCCTTTCACAGCATGGCCTCCAAGTGAAGCGGATATGGAGGGAATTACCAGTTCATCTTTGCCATTTGCAGCCTGATTGAGATAAGTACCGGTGAGATTCAGATTTTGAAGGGAGATATCCTGGTCTTTTGGAGTTACAGAACCATCTCTGACTGAAAACGCGATCGCTACTTCCGGATTTTTTGTGTGACTGACAGGTCCTTTTATGGTTGATTTAAAAATAAACTTTCCTGTGCTTTTGAATGATTCCAGATAGTGGACATAAGATGGTGGCAGCATACTGATGAATGAAGCCAAATCAGCCTCATGCGAAGCAATGCTGAGATCAAGTCCAGTTGATGCTTTTGTGCTGCTCACATTGCCTTCTACATCGAAGAGGAAATCCGCGACCTGAACGGTGCTTTTTCCGAACCGGTAGACACCGTTTGTATTATCGACTGCGAGTCCGGAATGAATCAGAACTTTCTTCCCGTTTACATAATTGATTTTGTTCACGAAAAAATGATCGACGAACAAATCCGCGTTTGTATTCAGTGTGAATTGTCCGGCTGAAAATTTCCCACTGAGCACGGAAGTATTGGATGTAAACAGATAATCCTGATTATCGTGCTCATTGAAATACCTGACCCGGACATTCTTCAGGCTGATCAGATGAACATCAACCGTGGATGATTCCGCAGTGGTATCTGCAGAAGTTTTCCAGAAATGATAATTGTTCTTCCCGTTGGCATCAATATGAATATTAGCCATTCCGTCTTTCACAAGAACTTTTTTGATGGAAATATTTTTATCAAATACTCCCATGATGTTAAAGAGGAAAGAAATATTTTTTGCATAAAGCAAAGTGTCCTTTTCTTGCCGATCACAGACCTCTTTTGCCATCACTTCTTCCATGTCGAAAGATGCATATGGAAAATGACGGAGTACAGAAAAGTTGAATTCTTTGACTTTGATTTCAGTGGCCAGATGCTCATTGAGCTGAGCCAGCATCATCTTCTTAATTTCGGAACCGTAAAAAAAACCGATGATCAGTCCAAGGGAAACAAATCCAATCAAAACC
This sequence comes from uncultured Flavobacteriales bacterium, assembly GCA_964391495.1. Taxonomy (GTDB): domain Bacteria; phylum Bacteroidota; class Bacteroidia; order AKYH767-A; family 2013-40CM-41-45; genus JADKJP01. Next base: position 18,680 of record CAYMMN010000017.1, read on the forward strand.
ATTCCTGTAATTTTCAGGAAAAACATAAATGTACGTTTGACTT
>CAYMMN010000018.1:0-18430 GCA_964391495.1 uncultured Flavobacteriales bacterium
GTGCGGCGTCTGCCAGGCCGCCGACAGCGAGGAAAAGAAGATGGGCCCCGGTCTGAAGGGCCTGTTCAAGAAGGCGACCCTCGCCGACGGCAAGACCAAACCCACCGATGCGACGGTCATGGAGAAGGTCAACAAGGGCGGCAACGGCATGCCGGCCTACGAAGAAATGCTTGACAAGAAGGAAAAAGACCTGACTGATTTTCAAAAAAATGCCTTGAAACTTCTGGCGAATCAGGTTGTTTCGCATTTTATTCTCACAAAAAAGAAACGTGAACTGGAACAGTCAAATGCTGTACTGGAAAATTTTTTCATGTTGTCACGTGACTTCATGTGTATCGCCACCGAAGATGGGTATTTTTTAAAGATCAGTGATTCATTTACAAAAGAGCTTGGTTATACCCAGGAAGAATTAACCGGATTGCCTTTTATTACATTCGTTCATCCTGAAGATATTCCTGAAACAATTAATGTGCTCGAAAGTCTGGGTACTAAACACGAGAATATTCTTTTTTTCAGAAACCGCTACAGAAGAAAAGACGGCACTTATATGTGGGTGAGCTGGAATGCTTATCCGAATGCGGATGACAAACTCATTTATGCAACGGCCAGGGATGTAACTGAATTAAAGGATTCGGAAGATCTCAAAAAAAGAAATGATGAACTTGAGCAGGAAAAGGTAGATGCACAGCGACAAGCGAAATTAAAGGAAGAGTTTCTGACAACCATGAGTCATGAAATTCGCACACCGCTCAATGCGATTGTAGGAATTTCAAATTTGCTTGTGAAGTCCGACAAACTTCCGGAACGTGAGTCGGAGTATTGCAAAGTGATTCATTTGAATTCAAATTATCTTCTGAAACTGGTCAATGAAATTCTTGATCTTACCAAAATTGATTCCGGAAAACTTCATCTTGAAAACCGGGAATTTAATCTGCGTGAAAACCTGATAAGAATTATTCAGTCTTTTGAAAATTCTGATCGGTTAAATAAGAACGTCCAACTGAAATTGAAGATTTCTCCGGAATTTCCTGAGAGTATTAGCAGCGACGCGACACGTCTGGATCAGATTCTTGTGAACCTTATTTCTAACGCCATAAAATTTACTTCCAGTGGCACTGTCACCCTATCGGCGGAGCAGGTCCAAGAAGACGATGAACATGTCACCATAAAGTTTCTTGTGAAGGATACCGGAATGGGAATTCCTTTGGAGAAGCAGGAAATTATTTTTGATCCGTTTGTTCAGGCCAGCGATTCAACAACACGTGTTTTCGGGGGAACCGGCCTCGGACTGGGGATTGTCAGAAAACTAATTAATCTCTTCGGCTCCGAAATCGGATTGTGGAGTGAAATCGGAAAAGGTTCTGAATTTTATTTCGCGATTCGGTTTGATAAAAGAGAATCCATTCTTTCCTCTAAGTCATCCAGTTTTATTCCTACGGACACTGATCGGCAATCTCTCAATAATCTGAGAATACTGGTCGTGGAAGACAACCCGTTTAATCAGATGGTTGCAGTGGATACCCTGAAAGAGTGGAACCCGACTTTTGAAATTGAAGTAGCGGAAAACGGAAATATAGCGTTGCAAAAGTTGCAGGAAAGTCAGTTCGATTTGATTCTGATGGATTTATTGATGCCCGAACTCGACGGTTACGAAACGGCCGTGATCATTCGCAATGTTGAGAAAGGATGGGATAAAAATATTCCAATCATTGCCATGACAGCGCATGGCTCAACCCCTGAACTTGAAAAATGTTTTCAGTGTGGCATGAATGATTTTATTGTTAAGCCGTTTGATCCGGATGTTTTGTTTCAAAAGATTATTCAAGCCAATAAACAGAAAATCACTGTCAGTTGATTTTTTTAGGTTGAAAGAAATTATCTAATCTATTCAAATAAATTATTTCATTTAACATAATGCTTTTTAAATAATCTTTTGTTTGAATTTGATAGTGTAAATACATTTTTTAAATCATCGCTTTAAATTTTTTTTATTTTAATCTGAAAAGACAACTCCTCAGCGGGAAAAAATTTTGCTCTTTAATTTACATAGTGTAGATTGCTTTCAAATGAACAGAGAATTGCATCTGAAAAAAATGAGGTGAATGCAGCTTTTCATGAGACACAAATTTCTGCACTGTTCATTTGGCAAACAGGATGTATAGATAGTTTCACCATCTCGGTTTGACAAGCAATTTCTTTCTTCTTATTTGATTCTTTTGAAAACAAAATTTAAAATTCTTCAGTATAGTTTTTTTGTGATCTCTATAATTCTTGCAGGGATACAAGAAACTTTTGGAAGCCATTCGATGGGATCCGATCTCACGTATCGTTGTCTGGGTGGAAACAGTTATGAAATCACTCTGTCTTTTTATCGTGATTGTGTAGGTGTCCCTGCCGATCAGTGGGCGGATATCACTTACAGCTCTTCCTGTTATGGAACCTTCACCACAACCATTTATCAGATTGCAGGAACAGGGCAGGAGATCAGCCCGATTTGTCCGAGTGATACAACGACTTGTAACGGCGGAAGTTTTACGGGGATCCAGGAATATATATATAGAGGTATTATCAATCTGCCCGGACCATGTGCCGACTGGACTTTCAGTTATAATCTCTGTTGTCGAAGTCTTGCCATCACTAATATCAATAATCCGGGAAGTACTTTGATGTACATTTTTGCGACACTGGACAATACTGTCGTTCAATGCAACAACTCGCCAATCTTTTCAAACAAACCAGTTCCATTTGCATGTCAGGGTCAGCAGTATTGTTTTAATCATGGAGGATTTGATCCGGATGGTGACTCTCTTGTTTATTCAATGATGACACCGTATGACATGGCTGGATTACCTGTTTCTTATGTTGCACCATTTTCTCCTACACAACCACTTTCTTCATCACCGGCAGTAACGTTTAATTCTCAGACAGGTGATATCTGTATGACTCCAACCAACCTTGAAGTTACAGTTATGGCAGTGTTGGTACAGGAATACAGGAATGGTGTACTGATTGGAAGTGTTGAACGGGATATCCAGCTCACTGTTATCAATTGTAACAATGTATTGCCGGCATTATCCGGAATCAATGGTACCAATAGTTTTTCTCAAAGTGTTTGTGCCGGTGCTCCGTTGTGTTTCAATATTCTTTCATCTGATGTGGATGTCGCACAGAATACAACAGTGACATGGGATTTTGCAATACCGGCGGCAACTTTCTCTACTACTGTCGGCTCTCGCCCGACTGCTACCTTTTGCTGGACCCCGACTGCTGCAGATGTAAGCGCAACACCATATTGTTTCACCGCGACTGTTACAGATGACAATTGCCCGTATAACGGCAGTCAGATTTTTTCTTATTGCATTACCGTTACACAACCTGCTGTCAATGCCTGTGCGGATCAGGTTGTTTGCGCCGGATCATCCGTGAATCTTCAGGCCAGTGGCGCCACCACTTATTCCTGGAGTCCGGGCGGAGGAAATCAGGCTCAGTTGTCGGTGACTCCTGCCTCATCAACCACCTATACGGTCACAGGAACAAATGCAAGTGGATGTACCGCTACAGATCAGGTGACTGTCACGGTGAATCCTTTACCAGTGGCCGATGCAGGCCAACCTCAGGCAGTGTGTATAGGGTCTTCGGCAACCTTCACTGCTTCGGGCGGAGGAACCTATCTGTGGACTCCCGGGAATTTCAATACTCAGCAAATTACTGTGAGCCCTGCTACCACAACAACATATACCGTTACCGTTACCGATGCCAATTCCTGTACAGCGACAGATCAGGTTATGATGACAGTAAACCCATTGCCGATCGCGAATGCTGGTCCTGCGACAGCTGTTTGTCTTGGAAGTTCTGTAACACTTACCGCGAGTGGAGGTGTAACTTATGAGTGGAATCCTGGTGCTGTTGCGGGTGCTTCACTTACATTTACTCCATCGGTTAACACAACATATACTGTCACTGTTACGGATGCGAACGGTTGTACCGCGACTGACGATGTCACTATTTCGATAAATCCACTTCCTGTGGCAGATGCGGGTCCGGACGCAATTATTTGTTTTGGGACTCAGGCAACATTGACTGCCAGTGGTGGCCAGTCCTATCTCTGGAATCCCGGTGCAGTTGCGTCCGCACAACTTTCGGTTTCTCCTTCAGCAACATCTTCCTATACTGTTACCGTTACAGATGCAAACGGATGTACTTCAACGGATGTAGCCGATATTGCAGTAAATCCATTGCCGCTTCCTTACGCCGGTTCGGATGTCAGTATTTGTATCGGGGACTCTACTACTCTCAATGCGAGTGGAGGAGGGTCGTATTCCTGGGATCCGGGGGCAATTTCCGGATCTCAGATGATAGTTGCACCATTGGTAACAACAACCTATACCATTACGGTTACAGATACAAACAATTGTATTGCTGCTGATCAGGTACTGGTTACGGTAAATCCTTTGCCGGTTGCGGATGCCGGTCAGAATGCAAGTGTGTGTCTGGGTTCGCAAGCAACACTAACCGCGAGCGGAGGAGTTTCGTATAATTGGAATCCCGGTGCTGTCGCGAATGCACAACTAACTTTGATTCCTGCCGTGAATGCAGATTACACTGTGACGGTTACGGATGCAAACGGTTGTACATCGACTGATGTCGCCTCGATTTTTGTTAACCCTCTTCCTACTGCACAGGCTTCGGCAGTGCCTACACATTGTTTCGCGGGAACTGATGGATCGGCGACAGTAATTCCTGCTGATGGTACCTCTCCTTATACATTTTCGTGGTCTCCTTCCGGCGGTTCAAATGCTACTGCGAACGGACTCAGTGCGGGAACATATACTGTTACCATTACAGATTTTGCGGGATGTACTGTTACGGCAAGCACAGTTGTAAATCAACCTACACTTGTACAACTTTCCACGTATTCACGACCTGCATTGTGCAATGGTTCACATGATGGACTGAGTAGTGTGCAGGTGGTTGGAGGAACTCCGGGATATTCATATTCTTGGGCACCAGGCGGAGCACTGAGTGATACTGCTGTTAATCTTACTGCGGGTAATTATACGGTTACAGTTACGGATGCAGGTGGATGTACACAAACTGCAGCGACTACTGTTCAACAACCCACGCCACTTGTTCTGGCAACATCCGGAAATCCCGCGCTTTGTTATGGAAGCAGTACAGGTTCTGTTTCAGTGGCGGTGAATGGCGGAAGTCCGGGTTATACATATTCCTGGTCGCCGGGTAATGGTGCAGGATCTTCATTTACAAATGTTCCGGCCGGCTATTATTCAGTAACAGTTACAGATGCACATGCTTGTACGTCTACCGGAACTGTTATGATTAATCAGCCTCCCTTACTGCAATTGTCGGCATCATCCACACCGGCGACTTGCGGAGTCAGTGATGGAACAGCGACGGTAAATGTACAGGGTGGAACACCGGTGTATTTATATAGCTGGACACCTGCAGGTGGTAATGGCGCATCAACAGTGGGTTTACCAACCGGGATTTATACGGTTCGCGTTACAGATTTCAATGGATGTACACAAACCGCTCAGGCAAATATTCCTTCACGTTCCGGTCCATCGGTGAATGCGAGTGTCGATCAAAACGTTTTGTGCAATGGCGGTAATCAGGGAGCTGCGACTGTTGCAGTTCTTTCCGGCATCGCGCCTTTTCAGATTACATGGTCCCCTTCAGGAGGCAATAATCTTACAGCATCGAATCTTATAGCCGGTAGTTACACTGTAGTTGTAAGCGATGTAAACGGTTGTTCAGCAATGGATACTCTCACTATTCTCCAGCCTGAACCAATTAATACGCTTATCAGATCCAATCCTGCAAATTGTTTCGGATCGGCGAGTGGTAGCGCTCAGGCCGGAGTAACCGGAGGAGTTCCTCCTTATCAATATGCATGGACACCTTCGGGAGGTTTTTCTTCTTCGGCACAAAATCTCCCTGCAAATACCTATACACTTACTGTTACAGATGAAAATGGATGTACACATACTGAACAAACAGTTATTTCTCAGCCAACGGAAATTCAACTAAACCTGAATACACTTCCGGCTCTTTGCAATGGATCGGCAACAGGTGTCGCATCTGCAATTGTTCAGGGAGGAAGCCCTGGATATACTTACAATTGGTTCCCCGTCGGCGGAACATCAACAATGGCTACAGGACTCCCGGCAGGTAATTATACCATGACTGTGAGGGACACCAACGGATGCATGAAAACGGATACGGTAACAGTAGAAGAGCCGGTGGAACTTGAATTGTCAACACAAACATCACCTGTATCCTGCTACGGAGCAGCCAGCGGATCCGCACAGGTGGATGTAAGCGGAGGTACTCCGGGTTATTCTTATTTGTGGACACCATCCGGACAAACCACGGATCAAATCAACGGGTTGGGGATCGGCACATATTCAGTGACTGTGACAGACAGGAACAATTGTACTTCCACAACAGAAGTAAACATTGTTCAGGCTGCACCACTCACACTGGCGGTTGACCAACCGGATACAATCTGTATCGGGCAATCATCGGTTTTGTCAGTCAATGTTTCAGGAGGTACACAACCCTATTCTTATATCTGGAGTACGGGTGACACCACTTCGACGACTTCCATTTCACCTTCAACTTCCAATTCTTATACGGTAAGTGTTACAGATGCTTTCAATTGTCCGACTGCACCTCAGGTAATCACGCAACCGGTGTTTCCTCCTTTGAATGTTGACGCAGCCGGAGATATTGCTTTGTGCGAGGGAAATGTCGCGCAGATTTCGGCGATTGGAAGTGGTGGTAATGGTGGCCCGTATACCTATAATTGGAACGATAGTCTTATTCATACCGCCATCGCTTCTGTTTCACCTGATCACGACACCACATTTACAGTGATATTAACGGATGGTTGCAGCCCACCTGTATCCGATGCAGTTGATATCAGAATTTACCCTTTGCCCGAGGCACAATTTCTTCCACACTTAATCGAGGGTTGTACTCCTGTGGCCGTCGACTTTCATAATTATTCAATTTCAGAAAACGGATCATCTTATTCATGGGATCTGGGAGATCAGACATTTTCAAACGATACTGCTCCTCAGCATATATATTCGATACCCGGACAATACGATGTCGCGCTTACAGTTACTTCGCCTTATGGTTGTACATCAGAACAAATTGTTGAGAATGCTGTAACTGTTTATGGATACCCTGTCGCTGATTTTACACCGGATGCTTATGCAGTAGATATTTTTAATCCGTCTGTCAATTTTATTGACCATAGTCAGGATGCGATTTCCTGGAACTGGAATTTTGGTGATGGAACAATCGACAGTCTGAGCTCAAATCCAATGCATGTGTATGCCGACAGCGGAACATATACCATTCAGCTCATCGTGACCAGCAATGGTTCTTGTCCGGATACAACCTACAGACAAATTCATGTCGATGAAATTGTCACGATTTATGTTCCCAACGCGTTCACACCAAACGGAAACGGAGACAATGATGGTTTCATCGCTGTTGGTCGTGGTATTACACGTTATGAAATGTGGATCATTGACCGCTGGGGACTTGAAATTTTTCATTCGCAAAGCATGAATGAGCCCTGGGACGGTACTTATTATGGAAACAATAATCTTTGTCAGAATGATGTGTACGAATATGTGATCGATGCTGAGGATTACAAAGGCAAGAAGCATCGTTTCATTGGGCACGTTACATTGGTGCGTTGATCTCACACTTTTTTTCTGTCATTAAATTTAAATCCCGCAAATGTTTTCTGATAACAGATCCGAAGGATTCGGAATTAGATCTTCGTGTTTTTGATTTTTGAATGAAAAGAAAAAAATCTTACACTTTATATTTATCAAAATTTCTTGTTCTGATTTTTACTTTTCACTTTTTCTTCGAAAATCAAATTTCTTCAGACTGATTCAAGACAAACAATTCAATTTTCTTACAGTTTGAATAATCAATTGGAATCCGTTCAGAATGCATTGTCATTCTTCATGCTTAATCCAGATTAACAAAAAAAATGTAAGTAATCTGAACATTTCGAGGTATCGTTGATGACACTTCAGCGTTATTAGTATGTAATGTCGTCGAAGTCCATCATTCGGAAAATGCTCATTTTCAGTCACATTTTGTTGACTGTGGGCATACTCATCTCCTGGAAGGAAGCGAAATCCGCTTCTTATGGAATTGATGTGACATTATTAAGGAACAATACAGTGCAAGATGCAAGCGAAGTTGCATCCAATGTACTGAAGGTTGCAAATTACACAGGCCGACCGGTTCGTTTTCACATGGATTACTCACTTCCGGCAGGATGGGAGTTATTAGGATCACATGATGAAGACATCGATTTGAACACGAATGATTCAATTTTTATTCCGGTTCGTGTAATTCCTCAAAAACTTTCCAAAGGCGGGACGAGTTATATTGTCACGATCCTGCTTGTTTCAGATAAAGGATTGCAGTTTGCAGCGCAGAACTGGTATGTTGACATCAAGGCGAATTCTCAATGGAAAGCTTTTCTTCCTTCCAAACAGGTATATTTCATTAACCATGTGGATTCAAGCGGATTCAGAATTCGCTTGCAGAATTTAGGAAACGCGGAAGAAAATATCCGAGTTACCATGCTTCCGGATCGTCATTTACAGATTCTGAATTCTGAAACAAATCAGCCGGCATTACTCACGTTTACCATTTCCCTTCCTGTTGGCGTTGATACAACGATGTTGTTTTCTGTCAATCGCCTCATGGATAAGAACCGTTATGCGGGAAAGAAAGATGGGTTAATGGGAACCGGTAGTCCACACGAAATATATCCGATTCAGGTAATGGCAAGAAGTACTTCCGGCTTGAACAATCAAAGCTGGACAGGTACAGTTCAATTCAACAAGATTGGTAATCGTGGTCAGAAAAATGAATTCAGTCATACCGCGTTACCACTTACTCTGGAAGCAAATGTCTATGACGTTCTCTCTGACGGAACAACCATGGCTCTTGATGCATATGGCAGCACCAGTTTTGGAGAAGACAAATTTCTAACCTACCGTTTACAATCTGTCTTTGTCACTAATTTCCTGGATGAAAACAGTTACCTCGGAACAAATCATTACGTCGGTTATTTTTCAGATAAAATGACCTTCGAAGCCGGTGAAGTAAATGGTTGGGGACGAAGCCTTCTGAGTGGCCGTGGATTTAAAGGCTCATATACGTTGGGTAAAAATACAATCGGTGCAATGATTGTACGTGCTCCTTATTTTTTCCGCTCACATCAATCGGAAGGGTACGGACTGTATCATCATTTGCAATTGAAAAATGTATCGTGGAGTAATTACTTCAGTTATATCACAAATACTCCATTGAGTACCACCAATGCACTGGCAAATACATTTGCGTCCTGGAAAATTAACTCTCATCATCAGGTATCAGCGGGGGGAGGGTATACCCTTGAAACATGGACACCTTCCAGCGGATCCGCTGCAATGCGTCCCGGTTTCGGATACGATCTGAGTTATACAGGCAGTACGCGTATTTTAAGTTTTACTGCATCAACTATGCAGGGCTCTTCGGATTATTCCCTTGCACGCGGAGTGAAAATGTACTCTACACGGACAACATATTCACTAAACAGGCAAAATAACCTTGCGTTCAGCACGCAAAATTTTACGCAAAGGCCTTCATTTTATATAAATGGTGTTCGTCAATCCGGAATTTACATTCGTTCTGACAGGTACGAAGTGCGCTGGGGAATCAGTACACTTTCTTCTATGGTAGCTATCAAGCCAACCTATATCGAAGAAGAAAATATGTTGCTTCAGGTCAATACATTTGGTTCCGGTTTTGAATACAGCGCCAGAAATTCAGGTAAAGCGAAAATTTCGTCTACCTTGTTTATGGGTTATGCTCATCTTCCGGATTATGAAATTCCTTCTTTCTTTTTAGCAAGATTAAGTGTTCTGGCCCGTTGGGAGAATTTCTTTTTCAATGTGAGGTATTTCTATGGACCGAATCAGTTGTCGGAACAATTGCGTTTTGTGAATCATAGAATTAATCCTCAGACAATTCATGCAAATGCTGCGTATGATTATTGGTTCGGAGAAGGGAAGTTTCTGCTCACCACTACCAGCAACGTGCTGTATGAAACATTCTTCAAGAAATTTAATTTCAGGTTGAGACCTGAGATGTTCTATTTTACTAAGAGCGGATTCCGTTTTTCGGTATATGCTTCATTCTTCAGCAATTCACAAGCGGCCAATCCTCTTCTTGATGATTTACAAAGCAGGGCTCCATTTGAAAAGCTGAGTGCACAGGAGTTGAACATGGGCTTTGGTGTGAAGAAGCAAATAGGAATTCCGATCCCGGGAAAGAAATACTGTAATGTGCGTGTGGTTGTATTTAAAGATCTGAACGGAAACGGCAAACAAGACAATAATGAAGAAGGCGTAGAAAATATGCTTGTGAGTATTCGCAAGAAGAGTCCGCCGACAGATCGCCCGGATACATTATCTATTGGTCGTGATGAATCAGAAGAATTTGTAACAGATTCAAAAGGCACGATTTTATACGACAATGTAGCTCCCGGAGTCTACCTGATGAAAGCAGTACCATTGATGAGCCAGGGAGAATGGTTCGATGTAAACAGCGTAGAAGTTCCAATCGATAAACGAACAACGATTTATCTTCCGCTGAGTCGCGGAATTAAACTGCTTGGATCGATTTTAATTTCCAGAGATAAATACTCAAATGAAGAATCAAAGCTTGACTTGTCACGGATAAGGGTTACAGCAATTGATTCCGTTGGCAAAACATTTTCCTGCCTTACGGATCGCGATGGACAGTTTTCGTTATTCCTTCCAACGGGTATCTATACGTTGTCTATTAACGATGCGGCGCTGGGAAGCAAATTCATTTTCGTTCAAAGTAAAATGAGTCTTGACCTCACACATCCTATTGATAATTATAATGTCACATTCAATGTTGCCGAAAAGCGAAGAAAAATGGAGATTAAAAAGTTTAATAGTGACGGAGAATTGATCAAATAATAGAAAACAGGATAAACCTAAGAAAAGAAATTGCGTTTAATTATAAAAATCAAAAACCAAATACCGACCATGAATACCCAAATGCGTCAATTTTTTAAAAATTTCTGTGCAATCGTAATTCTGGCTTTGTCCGGGATTGGTTTCGCGAATGCACAAAGTGTTTCGATATCTCCAAGCCGGCTTTATTACAAAGTGGCGATTGGTGAATACAAAACACAGGAAATTAGTGTAACAAATAATTCTGCCGTACGTCAGTCCTTTACTGTATCGTTTTCGGATTTTGAACCTGCAGGTATTGAAGGCAAAAGCCGATTCATGGACGCCGGAGGAAGTGAAAATTCCTGTTCACGCTGGTTGAGCGCCACACCTTCATTTTTTGAAATTGATCCGGGACAGACACAGAAGATTCAGGTCTTGTTACAGGTTCCATCTGCGCCTGATGCGAATAAAGTGAAATGGGCAGCGATGCGTATTAAATTAACCAAGGAGAAAAAAGCCGCTGAGCTCAATGACAAGAATGCCATAGGTCTTGGTGTGAATGAAACATTCCAGTTTGTCGCGCATATTTTCCAGACTCCTCCAACAGTGACACTTCGAAAAGCGGAAATCGAAAGCTTCAAGGATGTTCCTGCTGACGGCGATAAAGGAAGAATTATTGTTATGCGAATGAGAAATACAGGAGAAGCAATCCTGGATTGTGCTTCTTATCTTGAATTTACGAATCTCCAAAGTGGTGAAGAGGAAAGATTGAAGCCAATTGCATTTACAGTTCTCCCCGGAGGAATTCGTGAAATAAAATTCAATGTTCCGGCCACCTTATCAAAGGGTAAATACTCTGTACTTGGTGTGGTTGATTTCGGAAGCCGTGAAAATGTTCAGGCAGCTGAATTGCAGATTGAAGTCAATTGAGGAGTAAATAGTAAATAGTAAATAGTAAATAGTAAATGGTTAATAGTTAATTCAGGATTGATATTATTTCTAATATATAAGTATATAGTATATAGTATAATGCTGAATATTGATTCACGTCCCTAAAGCAATTTTTAAATCTAAAATCTAAAATCTAAATTCTAAACTCTAAATTCTAAATGAACCCCCCAAATACCAATCAAATCTGGATTAATTATGATTAAACAGTTTTTCTGTAAGGAAATTCAAATAATTGATCACTACCACTTCACCAGTGTTGTTAATTTGTAATTCAATTCACCCCACAAAAATAAATACTTATAGCCAATGAAAAAGATCGTACAAAAAACACTCCTGATGACCGCAATAGCCGGCGTATTCAGTGTAGGACAAACTAAAGCTCAACTTTCCGATCAGGAATATGTAGCTGTAACAATGGACCTTCAGGGTATCCTTGAATTAACGATGACTACAGAGCCTCAGGTAGACTTTGTGTTCAACACCATTCAAAAATACCAAGTAGGTATTACAAAGTACAATGCAACGCGTCTTGAAGTAGAAGCAACAGTTCCTTGGGATTTGTATGCACAACCAAGTACTGAATTCTGGACACAACAGATTGCATATGGTGCAGGTACTAACGGTACCGGTACATTGCCTTCTGAAATTCTGGAAATGCAATCTATCCAGGCAAACAACGTTGCCGCTCCTTTGACCTTTGACAACTTCATCGGTCTGTTCAGTAACCTCGGCGCGAACACTGCTTCTTTGACTCCGTCATTGAACACACAGTTCCTTGCCGGTGAATTCGGACAAGGTGTTGCCAGCAGCTATGCTCCTGCAACTTCTACTGCAAGTCCGCTCACTAACAAATTCCTCATTCACTACCGTATCAAACCGGGAGTACCTGCGAATTTCCCGGATTTGACTACACAATACCCAACTGTAGCTACTGCGACATTTACAGTTACAAATCCATATGCACAACCTGGTTTTTATGACCTTGAAGTTGTGTATACACTTACCGAAGACCTTTAATCCCTGGTCCAAAGTGATGAACAAAAGCAACCTCTCACCCCTGAGGTTGCTTTTGTTTTTTTAATTGTCCGTAACATTTAAGAAAGGAATCCAGTAAACCTAGGATCAGGAGCAGACAATACATTCGGCTGCATAACTGGGCATTGTCAGGTAAGGATAAATCATGAAACTTAGTCAGATGAAGAAATTTAAACCGCTGAGGACTATCGTCCTTTTTACGGCTTTATTTCTTTGTGGCCGAGACGGAAGTGCGCAAACTGTAGACATTACTCTTGCTACAAATCCGAATGTTGAATTCACGTTCAATTCTGTTGCCAAGCTTGTAAATGGAATAGTGATTCCAAATGCGGTAACCGTGAACATTGAAGCAATTGGAATTGGCTGGGATTTGTATGCGGGTGCAGTCACAACTACACCAGGAACCTGGGACAATGCACAGTATTATACGAGTTCAGGTAACGGACAACCTCCGGTCAGTATTTTGCAAATGCGTGTTCATAATCTCAGCAATACGCCTTTGATTTCAGGATACGCGCCTTTGCAGGATATCGCCACTTCTACGCTTGATTTTATAGGAGATCACATGGCTGTTGACGCAGATATTAATTGTTCGGACCCCTCTCCGGTTGGAACAAATGCAGCCGGAAGTTATACTACGGATCCTCAGTGTTACCAATTCAAAGTTGATTTGAAGGTTACTCCCGGATTGACATACAGACCGGGTATTTACACCCTTCAAATTGAGTTCATCGTCGCTCCGGATTTATAACTCACCAAGTTTATTTTTTTTACTCCTGAGGGAATGTTAATTTGGTCTCCGAAACAAGACCTTTCCCCGGGTATGAAATTCAAATTGATTTTTCTTTTAAGGCATACTAAAGCCCTTTTTTTGGGCCTGTGCTTTTTTGCATATTCGCAAAGCTTTGCACAGTCGGGCTGTACAGATCCTCAGGCCAGCAATTACGACCCTTCCGCGATCATCAACGATGGTTCATGTACATATGCTGCAACAACACTTTCATTGATCAGACTTGCAGGTTTGGATTCTCCACTTCTGGATGAAAGTTCAGGTGTCTCATTTTTTAATGATCAGCTTTGGACGCATGTTGACAATACTGAAAACTCTGTTTATCGTTTGGATACGGTTTCCGGACTTTCTAGTCAGGAGGTGATAGTTGCCAACACTATCAATACAGATTGGGAAGATATTACAGAAGGTAACGGTTATTTTTTTCTGGGAGATTTCGGGAATAATTCAGGTGATCGAACAGATCTCAGAATTTTCCGGGTGAATAAAGATTCCCTGAATCAAACAAGTATCAGTGCAACAGCGGATACAATTTTATTTTCTTATCCCGACCAGACAGATTTCACACCAAGCCTGAATGCAACACGTTTTGATTGTGAAGCGTTTTTTTATCATGACGATTCACTTCATCTTTTTTGTAAAGACTGGGTGAACAAACGAACCAGACATTATCTTGTACCAGCTGCACCGGGAAATTATATAGCGACATTGCGTGATAGTTTTGAAGTGAACGGACTTATCACTTCCGCTGCGATGGCAAGTGACGGTTCAATCGTATTGTTGGGTTATGATAATGTTGCACCGGCGCCATGTTTTCTATGGTTGCTTTACGACTATTCAGGCCAGGATTTTTTCAGTGGCAACAAAAGAAGATTTTCTCTTGGAACTGCATTGAATGTAGGACAGGTGGAAGGTGTTTGTTTCAGGAATAACCATTATGGTTATATCACCAATGAACGATTTCAGCAATTTGTTTTCAATGTGGATCCGCAATTGTGGAGTTTCGATTTGGGTTCATTTATTCATTCTTTCACAACAAGAATAATTGAATATCCGGGAAGTTCCGATGTGGTTTCTTCCGGACCGAACCCTTTCCAAACAGAAACAGTGATTCATTTACCAATCGAAGCCGGACCTGATTCGGATTTCATGTTGTTTAATTCCAATGGTAAGATGATTCGCAAGGAACGTGTAAAAGGAAATGAAATCAGAATTAAACGACTGACTTTAGAACCCGGAATTTATTTCTATCGCATGATTCAGTCTCATGGAACTACTTACAATGGGAAATTAATTGTCGAGTAAAAATTTAACAATTCAATTTTGTTGAATTGATTTTTGAACTGATTTTTCGCATGATTTAACATTGAGTTCAGTTTTTTTTGAAGTGCAGGAAGATTTTCGTAATTTTAAGTAAATATATTTCCTATGAAAAAACTTCTGATCTCCGCGTTGTTGTGTTTAACAGTGTTCAGCACGGCAACTTTCGCACAATTTAGAATTGGCCCGACGGCCGGATTAAATATCGCTACACTTTCGGGAACGGATCTTACTGTAGATTCAAAACTCGGCTGGCATGGCGGTTTGTTTCTTGACATTTCACTCACCAAACATTTTAGCCTCATGCCTTCAGTTTTGTATTCTGTTAAAGGATACAAATACGAATACACATCAAGTACTTCCGCGCAACCTTACGATACAACCAACAGTACTGCTGTGATTACGGCTGTTGCCGATGTGAATGCGACGCTGGGTTATATCGACATTCCAGCATTGCTTACCTGGTATTCCGGTGAACACAAAGGATTCATGATTCAGGCGGGGCCACAACTTTCTTATCTGATTACAGATAATGCCACTGTGAATACTACTGCCACTATCAGTGTGAATTGCCAGTCGCCTCAGCCGACAACACCAACTGTGTCCAATGATCTCAGTTTTCACAAATCAGATGTTGCACTTGTCGGTGGGATTGGATACAAACTTCCTGCCTTGCTGATGGTTTATGCGAGGGCTTCAACCGGGTTTGGGAAAGTACAGGATGGAGAATTTGTAAAAGATGAAAATGCCGGTCACAACTTTGTAATTCAGGTTGGCGCAGCATTGGTTTTTGGACCAAAATAAAATTGGAGTAAAAAAGAAACGGGCAGGATATTTTCCTGCCCGTTTCTTTTTTATAGTTTACTTTTAAACGTTCGTCTTAATTTTCAGCAAATCATCCGGTGTATCAATCGCGATGCTTTCGAGAGAGGTTACTTCAGCTTTGATGACGTAGCCGTTTTCTATCCATCGTAATTGTTCAAGTGATTCCGTGATTTCAAGATTGGTTTTGGAAAGTCTGGAGATCTCAAGCAACACGTCAGAACGATAACCATAAATTCCGATGTGCTTGTAGTATGTAGAATATTTCAGCCAGTCTTGTTCAGGGAAATTTCTATTGTAGGGGATAGGAGAACGGCTGAAATATATAGCTTCACCACGTTTGTTTACTACCACTTTCACATTGTTGTGATTAAACAACTCATCTGTGGAAGTGATTTTTTTGATAAGCGTCGCGATACGGGTATCTGTCTGATCAAAGCATGAGCAAAGGAGATCAATTTGTTCAGGATGAATGTACGGCTCATCGCCCTGAATGTTGATCACTGCATCCCATTGTATCGTTTCATCGCGGGCAATGATTTCCGCGCAACGATCCGTCCCGCTTTGATGTTGCGGAGAAGACATGATCGCATGACCTCCGAATTCCACTACATGATTGAAAATCCGTTCATCATCGGTAGCAATAACTACCCGTGACAAGCGCGTGCATTTTACACACTGTTCGTACACACGTTGTATCATCGTCTTCCCGTCAATATCAGCCAGGGGTTTTCCGGGAAACCTTGTGGAGCCAAAGCGGGCAGGGATTATTCCGATTATATTCATCTCGTTGCGAAGGATTGTGAACTTACAAAAATAGAAACAAAATGAATTTGGTGTCTGATAATTTTCAACAGAACCCCTGATTTATCAACGGTTTACAGGGTAAGGGCCAGCTGAAAAACAAAGGTCCGTGGCGGCTGCATGTCGGCCGGACGTTGCATGTAAATGTAATTCGTCAGGTTCTTTACAATGAACGTAGCACGCAGTGTTTTATTGACCTGGTAGCCTGCTCTTACATCAAGCACCAGATCGCCATGATCGTGCTGAAGTCTGTAATCACCAATTCCGAGACCCGGAGGTGAAATCTGATCAAACAAAGGTGTAAGGAAAATATAGTCGATATTTTCCATTTTGCTGTTAAATCTCAAACTGCTTCCCAGCGAAAACTTCCGGAAGTTGAATTCAAGATCCGCTTTGCCCATATGACGAAATCTGTATTTGAGAAAATCGGTTGAGTCACTGCCGCGAACCTGACCGCTCCCGGCTTTGGCTACGTAAGCGCTGTCGTAAGTAGTTTGTTTAGGATCGAGATAGGTGTAACTGAGCATCAGTGTGGCGTTCAGATCACCGGCGATTTTTCCTTCGGCCATGAGCGACACGTCAACGCCTTTTATTTTTGTTCTGCCCACATTTACCGAACTAAAACCAAATCCTACCAGTGGATCAGTTGGTTTTCCCCATTGGGCAAAAATAAATTCCATCATGTTATCATACTGGCTTTGGAATGCGGCAGCATCGAGATAACCAATCCAGTTTCCGAATTTCAAAACCTGCCGGAAGCCGATTTCCGCACTGTATCCTTTTTCAGATTGCAGTCCTGGGTTTGGGTAGATGTAGAGGGAGCCAACATTTGTCCTGACAAAACGTTCAGCGACGGAAGGAAATCTATAGCCTTGTCCAACCGATGCACGCAAGTAGGTACCTTGTAGTACATGTGCATTGATGCCACCGCGAAAAACAGGTGTCCAGTCTTCGCGAATCGAATCGATTTTATTTTGCTCCGCTCTTGCTCCGGCGGAGAAGGTCAGCATTTTCCATTTTACATCGCCCTGGATATATGCTGCGAGTTGATTGCCGGAATGATCCAGATACAATTCGCTTTTTACTTTGTTTTCCTGATCCACAATACCGGCAGTGATGGTGGCTTTCTCCCCGAATCTTTTCTGATACTGATATTCGCCATAATAAACATTGCCTGTTGATTCCTGATTGGTGTTGTTTTCATTCTTTGAATTAAACCAACGCGTGCGGATTTTATGAGAACTTCCTTTTTTGCCGATATAAGTAATGAACGGATCCAGATTGGTCCGATAAGTAGTATAATCACTCAATGTGGTGGGTGCAGGCTGGTAAGCTCCACTGGAATCATTCTTCCAGATAAAAAACAAAGTACCTGCCGTCATCATCGTGTTCCCGTTGATCCCAAGAGATAATCCTTCAATTTTTTTAAAACGATAACGTGCATTCAGATTGAAACGCCCGTGTTGTTCATTTTCTCCTTCACGGTATCCTTCGTCGATGAACATATTCCCGCCGACAACCAGGTCCAGCTGACCGATTTGTCTGCTGTGCAGAAAACTCAATACGCCCTGTTTGTTGCGAATACTTCCCGGCGAATTCAAGTTATATTCTGAAGTATCAAATTTCACTTTTGCCCGATCATAAACACCTGTCTGGAAATTTATTTTTGTCA
>CAYMMN010000019.1:0-18275 GCA_964391495.1 uncultured Flavobacteriales bacterium
CGTGCGAGCGCAAAAGAAGCAAGAAGAGCAAAAGACATAATTGAAAAAGCAAAAAAAGATAATAAGATCGAGTCCTCTGCACCGGTTTCAACAGAGAATTTGAAAAAAGCGGGAATGAGCGAATCGGAAGCTTTGCGTTATGGTGCGGCTTATCAGATTAATGTCGCTGCTAACGAACAGGCGCAACAGGATAACGTGATGAACGGATTTGGCAGTAATGGCGGAGAAGAGTTTCTCAGTTATCTTCAAACAGGAGAAGGTTTGATCATGAGCAAAGATCAGGGATGGAAAAACTGGTACGATAACATCAGCGGGCGATTGGTAAGGATTCAAAATAATGACGGCAGTTGGAACGGGCATCATTGTATTACGAGCCCTGTGTTTTGCACGGCAACCAGTCTGTTGATTCTTGCCGTCAATAATGATGTCGACAAATTGGTGGCTCTTGGGGGTAAATGAAAAGGTGAATTCGAATTATAGTTAAAAGGGTGCCAGGTATTGGTGCCCTTTTCAATTAAAAACGGTCATTAATTTGTTAATTGATTTCACCGGAAGTTATGGGATAAAAATGTTTCGATAAACAGTAGTATTTAGGTGTTTCTCATTGATCCTGCTGGGATTACACGTTAGAATTCACTACCTTCGCGGCCTTCTAAATTACAGCCAATGATCTCAGTTTCCAATCTTTCCCTGCGCTATGGAAAGCGTGTTTTATTTGAAGAAGTGAATATCAAATTCACCCCAGGAAACTGTTATGGTATTATTGGTGCGAATGGAGCAGGAAAATCCACTTTTTTGAAAATTTTGTCTGGAGAAATTGATCCCAGCACAGGCCAGGTTCACATGACTCCCGGGGAACGCATGAGCGTGCTTCGTCAGAATCACTTTGAATTCGATGCGTTTCCTGTATTGCAGACTGTCATGATGGGCAATAAAACCCTGTGGTCAGTAATGCATGAAAAGGATGCAATCTATGCCAAGCCGGATTTTAACGATGAAGACGGTCACCGTGCAGCGGAGTTAGAACATCAGTTTGCCGAGATGAATGGATGGGATGCAGAGAGTGATGCAGCCAGTTTGTTGAGCAGCCTGGGAGTTAAAGAGGAATTTCATCAGGTATTGATGGGAGATCTTAACGGTAAAGACAAAGTACGTGTACTTCTAGCCCAGGCATTGTTTGGAAATCCGGATATTCTTTTGCTTGATGAGCCGACGAATGATCTGGACGTGGATACAATTACATGGCTTGAAAATTTTCTGGCGGACTTTCAGAATACAGTGATTGTCGTTTCCCACGACAGGCACTTTTTGGATGCGGTGTGTACGCATGTTTCAGATATTGATTTTGGGAAAATCACAACATACACCGGTAACTATTCTTTTTGGTATGAATCGAGCCAGCTTGCACTTCGTCAGCGTTCCGATCAAAACAAAAAAATCGAAGATAAACGCAAAGAGTTGCAGGAGTTTGTTGAACGATTCAGTGCAAATGCTTCTAAATCCAGACAGGCCACCAGCCGGAAAAAGCTTTTGGAAAAACTGGTTGTTGATGACATTCAACCATCGAATAGAAAATACCCCGGAATTATTTTTCGCGCGGAGCGCGATTGCGGTGATCAGATTCTTGCAGTGGAACATCTTTCAAAACAATCTCCGGAAGGAATTTCCTATTTCAGTGATATTACTTTCACTTTGACGAAAGGCGATAAAGTCGCAGTCCTTTCACGTGATCATTCCGCGATTTCGATGTTTTTTGAAATTCTGATGTGCGAAGAGAAAGCCGATCAGGGAACTTTTTCCTGGGGAAGCACAATAACACGGGCATATTTGCCGAATGATAATGCAAAATACTTTGGTGACGATTTAAATCTGATCGACTGGTTACGTCAGTTTTCAAAAGACAAAGACGAGACATATATCCGTGGATTCTTAGGAAAGATGTTGTTTTCAGGGGAAGAAACGTTGAAGAAATCGAACGTCCTTTCAGGAGGAGAAAAGGTACGTTGTATGATTTCAAGAATGATGCAGGTGAATGCAAATTGCCTGATCCTTGACGAACCCACAAACCATCTTGATCTCGAATCAATCACGGCCTTTAACAATGCGCTAAAAGACTGGAAACACATCGCGTTGTTCACCACACATGACCACACTTTCGCTGAATCTGTTGCAAACCGTATCATTGAACTTACTCCATCGGGTATCATTGACAAAAGGATGAGTTTTGATGAATACATCTCTGATGAATCCATTCGTGCCTTACGCGAAAAAATGTATCCTGAAGCTGTTGTTGCAGGATGATTTTGAGTTTTTGTGTTTATATAAATTTTGAAAAGAGTCCATGCATACGGACTATATCAGGAAAATAGAGCAGGCGAAGCTTCAGCGGAAAGAAAACAAATTGTTTTTTGAAAAACTGAAAAAGCGAAAACCATCCGATCTGGATCAGGTTACGAACGAATTACATGACAAAGCTTTTGAGCAGATTGATTGTCTGAAATGCGCAAATTGTTGTCGGACCACCGGTCCATTGTTAAGAGGAAAAGACATCGATCAGCTTGCTGCTCATTTCAAAATTCGACCAGCCATTTTCACGGAAAAGTATTTGCGGATCGATGAAGACGGGGATTATGTGTTTAAAGCCATGCCCTGTCCTTTTCTTGGAAATGACAATTATTGTTCAGTCTATCAGCAACGACCCGGAGCTTGCCGGGACTATCCACACACCCAACAGAGGGATATTCGTCAAAAACTAAATATTACACTGGAGAACACCATGATTTGTCCTGCTGTAGCGGAGGTAGTGGAAGGACTTGTAAGGCATTATGAATCGAAATAAGGCCATTCACATTTTGTCTTGTATTTCTCCTGATTTTCAATCCGGTTTGTTAAGGAACAAGTGTTGACCAAAATTTCATTTTTCTTTAAATTTCGCATTCATTATCCACACAAAAGATTTATTTTTACTCTATTCTATGAGCCAAATAAACCATACCAGCTTTCAACCCATTTCAACAGCCATCAAAAATCACATGATCAGATATATTTTGTTTTTCGCTTTTTTATTTGTCTGTGTTGATCTGTTCGGAGCAAATGAACCAACTGTTCCACCAACATTTCTGACTGCAAGCGGGGCGAATTGTAATGAAATAGATTTGTCATGGGTTTCTGGTGATGGTACCAGAAGACTGGTCGTTGCATCAGCTGACAGCCCAGTGAGTGTTTTTCCTACGGATGGTCTGTCCTACAGTGCTGCTACAAATTTCGGCTCCGGTTCAAACCTCGGAGGAAACAATTATGTAGTTTACAACAGCAATGGAACGAATGTAACCGTCTCCGGTTTGAATGGAGGAGTTCATTACTATTTCGCTGTATTTGAGTTCAACGGCACGGGTGTTGGGACAAATTACCTTACCAGTATTTATGCAAATGCCGATACTTTTGCTACGGGTATTGCCTTATCAGTGATAATATCAGATTCCAGTTTTTGTGTTGGCGAATCTTCAAACCTTGAAGCTCATGGAGCACCTCAATATTCCTGGTCTCCCGGAACAGGACTATCCAGTACGACTGACTCGGTAATTACAGCCACACCCACAATTACAACTCAATATACGGTGCAGGCATCCGATTTAAGTGGTTGTCAAATTTCAGCCAGATTTACACTCACCGTGAACTCTAATCCCACAGTTAATTTGGGAAATTTCTCCGATGTATGTATTAATGCATCTCCTTTGAATTTGACAGGAGGCACACCTTCAGGAGGTACTTACACTGGTCCTGGTGTAAGTAGCGGGGTGTTTAATCCAACGGTTGCCGGGAGTGGCATACACACGATCACTTATTCATATACAAATGCCCAGGGATGTTCATCAGCGGACAGTTCAACAATTCGTGTGAATAGTTTACCGGTCGTCAATTTATCCTCCTTTCTCAGTACATGTGTAAATTCTTCGCCATTCACTCTGAGCGGTGGAACTCCCGGTGGAGGTTTTTACAGTGGCAACGGGGTTTCAGCAGGAACTTTCAATCCTGCAACAGCAGGTGTTGGAACACACTCTATCGTTTATTCATATACGAATGTTCAGGGCTGTACGAATTCAGATACATCTTCAATCACAGTGAACGCATTGCCGGTTGTTTCTTTATCATCCTTTCCATCGGTGTGTATTGACGCTTCTCCGTTTGCATTAACCGGAGGGAACCCTACGGGAGGTGTTTACAGTGGCGCCGGTGTGTCATCAGGTATATTTAATCCTTCAACCGCCGGAGCAGGAAACCAATTGATTACCTATTCATACACTGATGGAAATGGCTGTTCAGCATCCGCTCTTTCCTCCATTTTCATAAACAGTTTGCCTGTGGTAGATGTTGGGCCGTTTACAGACGTTTGTATTAATAGTGCAAGCTTTACTCTTAGCAGCGGATCACCTTCGGGAGGAATTTATTCGGGAACTGGAGTGAGCAATGATACCGTATTTACTGCCGCTGTCGCGGACACGGGAGCACATATAATTTCCTATACATATACCGATAGCAATGGCTGCGTGAATAGGGATTCAGCACAGATCCGTGTAAACTCACTTCCGGTAGTGACGCAGTCAAGTCTTCCAACTGTTTGTGCGAACACAGGACCGGTTGCATTGAGTGGAGGCAGTCCTTCCGGTGGACATTACAGTGGCACAGCCGTAAGTGGTACAACATTTTATACGGGCATTGCGGGAGCGGGAACGCATACCATTACATATACTTACACCGATGCAAATTCCTGTACCAATTCAGCAAATATTACTATTCAGGTTAATCCGATTCCACAACCAAATCTTGGCCCTGATACTATAGCGTGTGCAGAATCAAATATTGTGCTCACTGCCGGAACAGGTTTTTCGACTTATGCGTGGTCCACAGGTCAAAACACTCCTTCGATCAGCATCGACTCGACAGGGCATGGTTTGAATACGTTTCCTGTGATTTTAATTGTTACGAATTCCTTCGCTTGCGCAAACCGGGACACTATTCGAGTAACTTTCACGCCGTGTTCGGGAGTTGGAAATGGACCTGGCTTAGCCTCTGAAATAAGTATTTTCCCGAATCCTTCAGCAACTTTCTTTAGAATGGAAAGTGCGGATATTTTTGAATACCAGGTGTTGGATGCCAGAGGAAGATTGATAGAAAGTAATCAATCTTCCGGATCGCCTGTATGCTTTGGACAATCGTATTCCAGCGGAGTCTATTTTGTAAAGCTTTATATGAAGGGCGAAGTTCGCACTATCCGTGTTGTCAAGGAATGAGGTAAATTTGCTGAGAGGAAATTCAATGTTTTGAATTCAAGGATATTCTTTTTAAAAACCCGGAGACTTCATTTTTCCGTCTGTAAGCCAGGTTTCCTCATGCTTTTATTTGAGTGGATTTCTGGTCGCGAAGCTTTTCTTTCTGAAGAGGCCAAATTTCTCAATAAGATAAAATTGCGCCTTCATATATGATTCTTCTCATACTTTAAAAAAAATGAAATCCTGTTCTTTATGTGAATTCCGGATAAGTGCCATTCAGGTTTTGTCCGGGTTTGGCATTTATTACATCGGAATTGCTATCCGGGTCAATCATTATTTATCATTAAATTTGGATTACAATTGAAAAATAAGATGAGTGTTCGTATAGAGTGCCAAAGCTGCCCGAATAAAAAGTGTTTTGTTCAGAGTCATTGTACATCAGAGTGGGTACAGATCATCAATCGCTCCAAAGAGCAATCAGTTTATCAAAAAGGCCAGCAATTGTTCAGAGAAGGGGACAGGGTTTCCGGTGTTTTTTTTATTCAGCACGGGAAAGTGAAAGTAGTCACAAATGGCCTGAATGGAAAGGAACAAATTGTAAGGCTTGCATCTGACGCGTATATCATAGGACATTGTGCCGTGGAAGGAGAACGATATCCTATTGGAGCAATTGCATTGGAAGAAAGTACAGTTTGTTTTCTTTCCAATGAACTTCTGAAAAGTGCATATCTGGAAAATCCGGAGTTCACCTTGGCATTCATGTATTATTATTCCGCTGAATTACGCAAGATGGAATCCCGGTTAAAGTATGTTGCGCAAATGAGTATTCGAGAAAAAGTGGCTGAGGCATTGCTTTATATATATGATATTTTTTGTGCTGACGAAACAGACCATACTCTAAATGTAACGATGAGTCGTCAGGAGTTGGCTGATTTGGTAGGAACTAATGCAGAACAGGTAACCCGTCAGCTTTCACTTTTTCAGAATGAAAATATTATTTCGAAACAAGGAAAGGGTTTGCAAATGTTAAGAGTCGATCTTATGAGGAAGATGGTGGATTCCTACAAACAAACGGAATGAGTCCAATTTCAATGGTTTTTGTTTGAATTAAGTTTTTTAAAAGAATTAACATATTTCCTTAAAATTAGACTTTGATTTTTTTCGGGTGCTTTAACATTATTTACCCTCTTTTAAGTATAAATTGAGCTAAAAAGCAAGTTGTCATGAGCTTTTCCTGCGAAAACGCAGGACTTACAATGACGATGCACCATATTTTGAGTGATTGCAATCATGTTCAGCATTACATAAAAGCAGGACATTTAAATCGTTTTTAGCTATATATATATATCACACCAATTAAAACACAAATGCGACGATTATGAAATCAAGACGAATTTATTTGTTGCTGGCCGTTTTCGCGCTGCTCTATTCCTGCGAAAAGGATAATTATTTTTTACCGAAGGATACACCGGTTAATCCGAATGTTCCCATTAGTCTTTCACAGGATATCCAGCCGATCTTCGATGCAAGCTGTGCGACATCCGGATGCCATGATGGTCAAAATGATGATCCGAATTTGACCAGCGGGAATGCTTACGCCGGATTATTTTCAACAGGAGACATCGATACTGTTAACGCGGAAAACAGCAAGCTCTATAAACGTGTTGCCGGAGTTTCCGGTGCGTTGATGCCACCGGTATCCAGCGGTGGACCTTTGTCAAGTAATCAGGTAAGCCTGATTCTGAATTGGATTAAACAAGGTGCCAAAGACAACTAAAAAAACTATCTATGAAATCGTATTTGAAAATAATTAAAAATATTGTTTGCGTCGGGATTGCATTGTTCCCATTCACCCTTGCAGCTCAGGATGCTGCGTCTGCCGAAACTGCGGCACCTGCTAAGGAGTTGGTAAAATCTACATTTGAAAACGCGGTGCTGATTAATAATCAGACAGTGGAAAATCCTGGAAGGAAATCTCTTGATTTCATGATCCAACACCGTTTTGGTTTGATCAAAGATGAAAAAGACATTTATGGATTTTTCGCTCCCGCTAATATTCGACTGGGTTTAACTTATGGAATCACCAAACGAATCGCTATTGGTATTGGTGCGACAAAATTGAAAAGATATTATGATCTTCAATGGAAAGCGATATTACTTCAACAAGCGAAAAGCGGAGGAAGTCCGGTAACAATTTCTTATTATGGTGATCTGGCACGTAGCGCGAATGACAAGTCAAAGTTTTTGAACCAGGACAGTACCTACAAAGGAAGTAACAGGATCAACTATTTTCATGAAATCATGATTGCACGGAAGTTCAACAGCAAACTTTCAATGCAGGTTGCCGCGACGTATACACATTACAATATTTCCGAAGCGGTATATGTAGTAGAAAACGGTCAGAGCGTTAGCAAAACTTCTCCGAATGATCATCTGGGGCTCACGTTTCTTGGAAGATATAAATTCAGCCCACAATCTTCATTTGTTGTTGACTTCGATTATTCACTTACAAAAGATGATGTAATTGATCCGAAACCAAATCTGGGCCTTGGTTTCGAAGTGTCCACCGGAAATCACCAATTCCAGATTTTTGTTTCCACGGCGGATCAGATTTTGACCCAGGAAGTACGCGTGTATAATCAGAATGGTTTCCCCAATGATATTTTGTTCGGGTTCAATATTACCCGTCAGTGGGGCTTCTGATTTCTTTCCTCATCCATTTAATTCTCTGGTTCAAAATTACAGATTATGAAAAACGAACAAGAAGATTCCACCCGTAGAAAATTTCTAAAATTCGGATTGCTTGCCGGAGGAGCGACTCTGGCAGGGCTTGGACTTCAACAAAAATTAGCGGGAGATGCACCTCCTCCAACAGGAAAAAAAGTTAAAGTACTTACAGCAGATGGCAAGCTGGTTGAAGTGGACAGCTCATTGGTTACTCATCATGCCGCTGACACCAATTTAACAGAGAGTCAGATTCGCGAAGGGATTGCCGGAAGAAAATTTGTAATGGTCATTGATCTGGCACGCTGTGCGAATGAAAGAAAATGTGTGGAGGGTTGTCAGAAGATGCACAACACGCTGCCACCAATCGAGTACCTGAAAGTGAAACGCATGCAGGATGCTGATCTTACAGCACCGTATTGGTTTCCACAGATGTGCTACCACTGCGACAATCCGCCATGTACAAAAGTCTGTCCTGTAGACGCAACATTTAAGCGTTCAGACGGCATTGTTGCTGTTGATAGTGATCGTTGCATTGGCTGTAAGTTTTGCATGGCAGCCTGCCCTTATTCCGCACGATCATTTAATTTCGGAAGACCAGAACAGGTTGAATACAATGAAAAGCATCCTTGTAATGAAGGCGAAAGTTGTTGTTCAACAAAATCTTCAACAGTAGGAACTGTATCCAAATGTGATTTTTGTCCTAGCCACGCTGCGAAAGGCGAATTGCCGGCTTGTGTTTCTGAATGCCCGAATGGAACGATCTTCTTCGGTGATGAACTCGAAGATACTGTGACAAATGGAGAAGAAACATTCCGGCTTAAAGAACTGTTGCGCAGCAGAGCCGGTTACAGGCAGTTCGAGGAACTCGGAACAAAGCCCAGAGTGTATTATTTACCTCCGGTAAAAAGACAGTTCCCGTTTGAAGAAGCGAAAGAAAAACACAACACTGAAGAGTAAACATTTATAAACTGATCGTTATGAGTGACCATAATATAAAAGCCGAATCGACCACCTACGAAACTTTCACGCAGGAAGAGTACATGATTATGAAGGACGAATTGTTGCGTCCCGTACAGCGTATCGGAAAGTGGGGAAAAATCTGGATTGCTTTTTTAGTAGTAATATGCATGTGTGGATTGTATGCTTATTACATACAGGAAACAAAAAGTAAATATGTTACAGTCTCCCTTCGTGATTATACCATGTGGGGTGTGTACATTTCAAATTTTGTTTTTTTCGTTGCCTTGAGTTTGATTGGTGTACTTATGTCAGCGGTATTAAAGCTGACAAATTTTGAATGGTACAGACCTTTATCCAGGATCGCAGAAGTGATTGCGGTTGCAGCCATTATGCTTGCAGGTGTCAGCATCGTTGCCGCTATGGGAAAGCCGGAGCGCTTACATTATTTGTTTTTACACGGTCGCATTCAGTCACCGATTGTCTGGGACATCATTGTGATTATAACATACATCGCAACAAGCACGGTGCTTCTGTTTATTCCTTTGATTCCGTCCTTGTCTACTTGCAAGAATCATTTGCATAACAAACCGAAATGGCAGATGAAGATGTATGAGTGGATGTCTTTTGGTTGGGAAGGAACTGCGGAACAATGGAAAATCCTAAAAAAGAGTATTCGCATCCTCACCATTATGGTAATTCCTTTGGGAGTATCCATTCATACAGTTACCGCGTGGCTGTTTGCAACAACATTGCGTGCGGAATGGGATAGTACAAATTTCGGAGCATACTTTGTTTCCGGTGCATTTCTGCTTGGTGTTGCGGGAATGATCGTTGCTGTTTTTGCAATCCGAAAAGCGTATAAGCTGGAGAATTATTTAACGCCAATGCATTTTGACAAACTGGGACAGGCTTTGGTATTGATGTCTTTCATTTATATTTATTTTAATATCAATGAATATTTGGTTCCAGCCTATAAAATGTCAGGACTGCATGCGAATCACCTTCTGGATTTATTTACCGGCGAGGACTCCTCATTGTATTGGACGGTGGTGTTTTTTGGAATGTTGATGCCAGCCATTCTTCCATTGTTTAAACGAATGCGCAAACCTTTGCCATTGACCATTATTGCAGTGCTTGTAGTTATAGCAGCCTGGTTCAAACGTTATCTTATTGTGATTCCAGGTTTGGCTCACCCGTATTTGCCAATACAGGATGTACCAGATTCATGGAGACATTACTCGCCAAGTTTAGTTGAAATGACCATTGTAGCAGCAACATTCGCTGCAATGATGCTAATTGTAACATTGTTTTCAAGATTCTTCCCGATCATTTCTGTGTGGGAAGTAGCAGAGGGAAAACTCGAAGGGAAAGATGAAATTATTAACTATAAATAACAATAGCCATGAACAGAAACCTATTTTATAAAAGCCTGTTGTTTTTCGGTCTGTTGCTTCCGGGATTGTTATTTGCCCAGGAGAAAGAAGCAAAGATAACCCTGAGTTTTGAAAAACCGGATTCAGTAAATATTTGCAAGGCGCTGGTGACATCCAACGATACTCCTGTAAAAGAAGTTGAGGTAAAACTATATGTTCAGCGACTTTTCGGGTTGTTGCCAATAGGGGATGCTGTCGCCACAGATGAATCTGGGATTGCGAGCTTCGAATTCCCTAACGATATTCCTGCAGATTTAAACGGAAAACTGACAATAATCGCGAAAATCGAAGATGATGAAAATTATGGCAGCCTGGAGGCAAAAGGGGAATCGAATTGGGGATCGCCAAGAGCTGAAACCGGAATAATGGAACGATCTTTGTCTGGATCAAGATCAAATGCGCCCTGGATCTTTATTATCGTATCTAACGTCATCATTATCGGGATTTGGGGTACTTTGTTCTATGTAATTTCACAATTATTCAAAATCAGAAAATTAAGCAAGCATTTAGCTAAAAAATAAAATACGAACACTAACAATTAAACAAATTAGTCATGAATTCAATCACAAAAAGTTTTAAAAGCGTTATGGCAGTACTTGCATTGTCTACAATGCTCGTATCAATCTGCACCCAATCATTCGCTCAGGGAAAACCAAAGGGAAAACCATGGCCTTCACCCGAGAGTGCAGTAAAAATGAAAAATCCTGTTAAATCGGATGAAGCCTCTCTGAAAGAAGGAAAAGATTTGTATGCACAACATTGCAAATCCTGTCATGGTGCAAAAGGATTGGGTGATGGAACAAAAGCCGAGAAAATTGACATCTCCTGTGGTGATTTTAGCAGCGAAGAAACAGCAAAGGCTACAGATGGTGAATTGTACTGGAAAACCACAGAAGGCCGCAAGCCTATGCCATCATTCAAAGAAAAATTGAGCGATAATGAGCGTTGGGCGATCGTGAATTACATGCGTACATTCACAAAAAAATAAAAACAAATCATTACGGGAATTATCCCCGAAACGCTTGCTTTTGAAAATACCCGGAACATTCACCCTGAATCTGCTCCGGGTATTTTCTTTACATCAGGTAGATCTCTTTTTATCATTTGTACTACTTTTGAACTTCCCGTAAAACAACCACACGGGAAATTATAAAAATGGTAATTTTTAGCGCCCTTCTATATTATCTTGTTTTAATTCCGATTTCCCTCTTGCCTTTTCCTCTGCTTTATGGATTATCGGATTTTGTGTTTATTATTCTCTATTATATTTTCCCTTACCGGAAAAAGGTGGTGATGCAAAACCTCAGAAACTCGTTTCCTGAAAAGGACGAAAAGGAGCTTTTGGATATCCAAAAAGAATTTTACCATCATTTTTGTGATCTTATTTTTGAGAGCCTCAAAATTTTTACTGCAAGCAACAAAGCAATTTTGGACAGGGTCGAACTGGTCAACGCTGAACTTCTGGAAGAATTTTACAGGAACAAAAAAAGTCTGATTCTTGTTACCGGGCATTATGCGAACTGGGAATGGCCGGCAGTGACCTTACCTTTTCACAGCTCACATACTGGAACAGGAATCTATAAAAAATTATCCAGCGCTTTTTTCGATCAGCGGCTAAGAAATACAAGAGCACGATTTGGAACCAAGCTGATGTCAACGAAGGAGGTCGCAACTTTTTTCGAAGAACACAAAGAGCAACTTTGCACATACGGGTTTATCAATGACCAGAGTCCATCAGATCCCAAAAAAGGACATTGGATGAAATTTCTCAACCAGGATACTTGCATGCTTACAGGCGTTGAGCGATATGCGGTAAAGTATAATTACCCTGTACTCTATGGAGTCATCACTAAGAAGAAAAGAGGATATTACAGGATGGAATACAAATTGATCTCCGATGATCCGTCCATTACAAAACCAAATGAAATCACGGAAAAATGCTCCGTCTTAAACGAAGAAATTATTCGTCAGGCTCCTGCTTATTGGTTGTGGACTCACCGTAGATGGAAGCACAAACGTCCGGAAGGAATGTAATCATCATCTTTACGTTGTTTGAATTGTTATCTTAGAACTAAAATTGCAGTCATGAACAAATTAATCCTGTACCCGTCATTTCTTTTTTTACTTTTTGGACTACAATTTGATTCGGTTGCGCAATACCAAAATGTATTGATCGGCCAGTTTGCGTCGGAAACAACGATTGCAATAGATCCGCAAAACACCAATCATCAGGTTGCCGGAGCAAACCTCACCAATTATTATTACTCCATGGATGGAGGACAAAATTGGTCACAAGGATCATTGACTTCTACCTGGGGAAATTATGGGGATCCGAATGTAGTTTGTGACGGCGCGGGAAATTTTTATTATTTCCATCTAGCTGATCAACTTGACAGAATAATTTGTCAGAAATCAAATGCATTTCCTCCGTCCTGGAATAGTGGAACTTACGCGGGACAAAACAACCCTCCTGCTTTACAGGATCATGAGTGGGCTTATGCGGATTGGTCCAATCATTTTATTTACACAACATGGTCGCAGTACGATAATTACCCTCCGCAATCTTCCGCGGATTCCAGTCATATTCTTTTTTCCGCATCTTATGATCAGGGAGCAACATGGTCACCGGCTACCCGTCTCGATGAAAGAGGAGGCGATGAGGAATATCTTGATGTAATTGAACCAAGACCTGCTACGGATGAGCAAGGCAATGTGTATGTCAGCTGGGCGAGTTCACAAGGATTGCTTTTTGATAAGTCAACCGATTTTGGAGCGACATGGAGAACAGCGGATCAGATTATTACTGCTGTCCCCGGAGGAGTTTATTACAGTATCCCCGGCATTAACAGAATACGCTCAACCCCATTTATAAGTATAGACAAAAGCAATGGCCCGAATAACGGGACTATCTATGTGAGCTGGTGTGATCAGCGTAATGGCTTAAACAATACGGATGTTTGGTTGATTAAATCAACAGACGGAGGAAATACCTGGGGATCGGAAGTAAGAGTGAATGACGATCTCACATTGTCACATCAATTTTTGAATGCAATGACAGTGGATCAGGTAACGGGCAATATTTATGTTTGTTTCTATGACAGGAGGAATTACACTTCAGACACAACAGATTTTTATCTTGCCTGGTCAAGTGATGGAGGAGCAACATTTACTAATGAAAAAATAAATCAGCAATCTTTTGTGGTTGACGCTTCATCTTTTTTTGGCGATTATATTGGAATCGCTGCTCACAACAATGTTGTAAGGCCTTGCTGGTCGGCGTTTGATTTGTTTGGAACCTCATATGTATACACAGCACTTGTAGACGCAACATTGCTCGGAATTGCATCAGCCGATCATCCTATGAATTCTAACAGCATTTCCATTTCACCGTCAATAGTAAATTCGGGCGCGGTTTTGAATTTTAATCTTATTCGTGATGCCAATACAAGAATTTCTATCTACACAGTGGAAGGATCACTGGTAAAAACAGTATTTGATGGAAAGGCAGTAAGAGGGGAGCATACACTGGATCAAAATTTCCAGGAACTTCCTAATGGTGTCTACATTTGCGAAATGACAACAGGATCACAACGTGTGAGTCAGAAGTTTTTCGTCATGAGGAATTGAAAATCGCAATTCGCTTTCAGTATTATTTTTTCCGTGGATCCCGGATATTGAATAATTTATCTTTTTCAATAATAGAATTTAATTCCGGGAGACGAGTATTGAGAATGTCATCCATTTTTTTCAATTGCCGGTCAATTTTTTCTGAAAGATCATCATACACCATGAAGCAAGAGTTTGTAGGTCTTGCGTCCGCCGCAGCGACAATATCATGTAGTCCCGCCAATTTATCATTTAGTTTATTAGGATAATTAAAGAGGTCATAATCGGTAACCGCTTTTGGTTGGGTGAGCTCCTCTTCAATTTTCTTTAGTGAATCAAGCATTGGTCCGGAAACCAGTTTTAATCTTGCAATCACAGCTGTATCTTTGGTCGCGGCGCTTTGATCATTTACAGCTTTAACGATTGTACGAAGAGTGTTAATCGCGGAATTCAATTCAGTTTGTTTGTCACGGATTTTTTTCAACAAATCAAATTGCATCTTAAAATCTTCATCCGTTGTTGAAATTCTCGGATCTTTTAAAATTGTGAAATCAATGCTGGCAAGCAGGGAATCTTTTTGATACATGCGTGCAGTATATTTTCCGGGTTTTGCAACAGGTCCAATGAGAGAACCCGAAATCAAAGCGTTATTTCCAATTTCAATATTTTTGGCATCGGGATAGCGAAGATCCCATACAAATACGTTCATTCCTTTTTGCGCCGGAAGCAGGCCGGGTCTTTTCATGAGGGAATCCTGATAGAACTCTTTTTGAATCTTGACAGGTTCTCCTTTTTTATCCTTCGTGCTTGAGTATGCAATGACCGTATCTCCGGTTGAATCAAAAAAACGAATTACAATTTCACTATCCGGTTTTTGTTTAAAATAATAACGGAGCAATAATCCATTGGGTGCATTTTCACCAACCTGCATGGAGGGAGAAAAATATGAGCCCCCTGGTTTACGGTAGGTGTTTCTGGGGCTGAATAAGAACGCGTTTTTATTTTTAGCATCTGCTAACTGATACAGTGGAGTGATGTCATCAAGAATCCAGAATGCTCTGCCGTGTGTAGCAATGACGAGATCTTTTTCTCTGTTCTGAATACGGATATCATGAACAGGAGTCAGGGGCAAGTTTAATTGAAGTGTCTGCCAGTTTGCTCCTTCATTGAAAGACACATATACGCCACGTTCTGTTCCGGCATACAGGATGCCTTTTTTATTCGGGTCTTCGCGTATGACCCTGCAATAATCGTTCACAGGAATTCCGGTTGTGATCAATGTCCAGGTTGCACCGTAATCTGTCGTTTTAAAAAGATAAGGTTTAGTATCGGCGAGTTTGTATTTATTAGCGGCAATGTAACATGTGGCCGCATCAAATGATGAAGCTTCAATGATACTGATCAATGCATAGTCACCAAGAATTTTAGGAGTGACGTTTTTCCAAGTTTTTCCCTCGTCAACAGAAACGTTTACTAATCCATCATCACTTCCGGCCCAGAACACACCTTTTTTAACTGGTGATTCCGCAAACGAAAAAATATTTGCATAGGCTTCCGCTCCGGTATTGTCTTTAGTGATGGGCCCGCCACTGGCGTTCATTGTTTCGGGTTTATGTCGGGTGAGATCCGGACTGATGGTTTCCCAAGACATACCGGCATCTTTTGTACGATGTACAAATTGAGACGTGATGTATATGGTTTTATCATTGTGGGGCGAAACGACAATTGGGAAAGTCCAGTTGAACCGGTATTTTCTTTCGTTGGAACCATGTCCATGACTCGGTTCCGGCCAAACTGAAATTAATCGATACTGATTAGTCTTTTTATTGTACGTACTGAAATTTCCATCGTATTCACCACCATAGGTGATGTCGGGATTGGATGGATCAGGTACAATGTAACCGGCTTCTCCACCTGCAACAGGATACCAATCATTGCTGCCAATGGAAAAACCGTCCGTTGCGCTTGCAATTCTGATGGAGCTGTTGTCTTGTTGAGCGCCATAAACATTATATGGGAAATCATTGTCAAGATTTACATGATAGAATTGACAGGTAGGAATATCCACATCGCTATAATGCTGACCGCCATCAGTACTCACGTATCCTCCTCCATCATCACCGATAATCATATATCTGGGATCTTTTGGATTGATCCACACATCGTGGTGGTCCCCATGCATTGATGGCATTTGGCTAAATTTCATACCACCATCAGTACTTTTCCAAAGTTGAACATTCAAACACCAAA
This sequence comes from uncultured Flavobacteriales bacterium, assembly GCA_964391495.1. GTDB lineage: Bacteria > Bacteroidota > Bacteroidia > AKYH767-A > 2013-40CM-41-45 > JADKJP01. The sequence goes on from CAYMMN010000019.1 coordinate 16,247, forward strand.
GGGCATCAGCATTTTTTGGATCCGCTGCAATGGTGCTGAAATACCAGGGCCTTTTGCGTAAATTTCTATCATCGGTTGTACGAATCCAATGCGCTCCATTATCATCACTTCTAAAAATTCCACCATTTTCATTTTCTATACTTGCATATACTCTTTCAGATTTCGCCGGCGTTGTACAAATAAAAATTTTACCAAGGAGTCCGACAGGTAATCCGGGAGCGTTACTAATATTTTTCCAGGAATTTCCTCCGTCATCACTTTTGTATATACCACTGCCTTTACCACCACTGCTCAATGACCAGGGATTGCGGCAAGATTGCCATAAGGAAGCGTAGATTGTTCTTGGATTGGAAGGATCAAAGGCAAGACTGATACAACCTGTGCTATCGTTTTTAAATAATATTTTTTCCCATGATTTTCCTCCGTCACTACTCCGAAAAACACCGCGTTCGGGGTTTGTACCAAATACATTTCCCATGCTTGCCGCGTAAATGAGATCAGGATTAGTTGGATGTATGAGAATAGATGCTATGGCATAAGATTTTTCCAATCCCAAGTGTTTCCAGGTGCGTCCCGCGTCCATGCTTTTATAAATGCCATCCCCAAAACTGATATTGCCACGCATTTCGGGTTCTCCCATTCCTACATAAAGAATATTGGGATCGCTTGGTGCTACGGCAATTGCTCCGACTGAGGAACTGTGGAATGTAGAATCAGAAACGCAGTTCCAGCTTTGTCCATAGTCATCCGATTTCCAAACGCCTCCACCGACAGCTCCAAAATAATAAACATTGGGTTGATCAATGACACCGGATACTGCCAATGAACGTCCACCTCTCCAGGGACCAATATTTCTCCATCGAAGTCCATTGAAAAGCAGACTGTCAACTTGAGAAATTGAAGAAGAATTCCCGGATTGGAGTTGTGAAAATGCCGGCTCCCAAAGAGTAGCCAGAATAAGAAAGAATAGAAAGTAGGTCTTTTTCATTTGCCTGATTTTAATTCAAGGTATCAAATGAAAGAAAATTCCGCTGACGAATTTAGTTATGATGAAGTTAAAATTGCCAGTGAAGCAGGTCATTAACCCGATAAAAGCCGGGTTGGCAATTAAGCAAGCACCTGGGTTTCGTTTTTCCCAAGAGACTTCATGAATCTGAAGTGAGAATTGATTGCGGAACTCATTGTCGGATAGTCGACATGTCGTAACCCATGCTCATCACATACATCCTTTACAATCGCACGAATTGCCGGGTAATGAACATGACTGATTTTCGGGAAGAGGTGATGTTCAATTTGAAAATTCAAACCACCAAGAAGCCAGGAAATAAGTTTGTTATCAGTAGCAAAATCAGCCGTTGTACGAATTTGATGTACTGCCCATTCTTCGTCAATTTTGACGGCAGGCGCATGTGCATCGACGAAAGAAACATCTTCAACTACGTGAGCAAGCTGAAAAACGATAGCCAGCGCCAGTCCCATTGTTCCGTGCATAACGAAGAAGCCCACCAACCATGGAAGCCAGCCCACCATGTAGATCGGCAGGGCGATGTAAAATGCGATGTATAATATTTTACTCACCCAGAAAATAATATGTTCGCGAACGGGAATTTTGTGAATTGGAGTAGTGTAAACTTTCTTGGAAAAATATTTCATGTAATCCATCAGCATGATCCAGAGAAATGAAGACAATGCATAAATACCCAGACTGTACCAATGCTGATAACGATGGGCGGGCATCCATTTTTGTGAACTACACTGTCTGATCAATGGCATTTTGGCGATGTCGTCGTCAACACCATCCACATTGGTGTAGGTATGATGGATAACATTGTGTTTGATTTTCCAGATGAAAGCATTTCCGCCCAGAAAATTAAGCGAAAGCCCCATCATTTCATTGACCCATTTCCGCGAAGAGTAACTGCCATGACAGGCATCGTGCATCACATTAAAACCGATACTGGCGAGTGTGAGTCCAAGCACCCCACATAACAGGAGGGAAGGAATTGTGGAAGGTTGAATAAAAAGCAGT
>CAYMMN010000020.1:0-14410 GCA_964391495.1 uncultured Flavobacteriales bacterium
CTAACGTCCAGGCACCAAGCACTAAGCACCAACAACCAACAATCAACAACCAACAACCAACAACCAACAACCAAAATGGGAGCCCTCTCCGTAAAACATCTGTTAGGAATCAAAGATCTCAAGGTCGATGACATTGAGCGTATTTTTTCTACTGCGGATAATTTTAAGGAGGTACTGAACAGACCTATCAAGAAAGTTCCATCCTTGCGTGATGTAACCATCGCGAATCTCTTTTTTGAAAATTCCACGCGCACCCGACTTTCATTTGAACTCGCTGAGCGGAGGCTTTCAGCGGACGTAGTTAATTTTGCAGCATCTTCTTCTTCTGTCAGTAAAGGTGAAACCCTGATTGACACTGTCAATAATATTCTGGCGATGAAGGTAGACATCGTTGTGATGAGACATCCACATGCAGGCGCTGCGCAATTTCTTTCAAAGCACATAAACGCAAGCATCGTCAATGCAGGCGATGGAGCACATGAACACCCAACCCAGGCTTTACTCGACGCGTTTTCAATTCGCGAAAAACTGGGTGATGTAAGAGGGAAAAAAGTAGCCATCATCGGCGACATCCTGCATTCACGGGTCGCTTTGTCGAATATTTTCTGTCTTAAAAAACTAGGCGCGGAAGTAATGGTATGCGGTCCGACGACTTTGATGCCTAAATACGTTTCTTCCCTTGGTGTGAAAGTAGAATTCAATCTCAGAAAAGCACTCGAATGGTGTGATGTCGCGAATATGTTACGCATTCAACTTGAAAGACAGGATATCCGCTATTTTCCTTCACTGCGTGAGTATGTACAGCTTTTTGGTCTCAATAAAGAAATTCTTGACTCGCTTTCAAAACGCATCACCATCATGCACCCTGGGCCGATCAACAGGGGAGTAGAAATTACCAGCGATGTCGCCGACTCATCTCAATCGATCATTCTCAACCAGGTCGAAAACGGCGTAGCCATCCGCATGGCCGTACTCTATCTCCTCGCCGGACAGGTCAATCAGTAAAGTGTTAAGGTATTTGTTTTATTTGTCAGGAGTCGGGAGTATGGAGTCCGGCCTCCCGACTCCATACTCCATACTCCTGAGTTCCTAGTTCCGTGTTGATTTTCATTTTAGCCCATCCAATTTTATCCCTAGAATCAATCACAATTTTCTCACCTATTTTCTTAACAAATTATTCTTTGACCATCAAAACGGTCAACGTTTTTTGGACACGGTCAAACTCATAACTCATAACTCATAACTCATAACTCATAACTCATAACTCATAACTCATTACTCATAACTCATAACTCATAACTCATAACCCGGAACCCGGAACCCGGAACCCTTAACCCGGAACCCCAACGAGAAATATTAACAAATCCCCGATCCTGCTTGTTGAAAATTAATCCCTTACATGTTGAGAACCCAAAAAATCCTCGTAAATTTGAAAAAACGCTCATCCTATGAACTTAACTATCGATAGACAGGAAAAGTACGCGCTGGTCAAAATTCATGAACAGAAACTTACCTCCAATGTTGCCCCTGAACTGAAGGCTGAAGTTGTAATGCTTCACCATGAAGGATTCAAAAACCTGATTTTTGATCTCAATGAAGTACAATACTGCGATTCTTCCGGGTTGAGTGCTATTCTCGTGGGTTTCAGAATGTGCCGGGATCAGAACGGAACTTTTGTGCTGACCGGAGTTCAGGATCATGTTCGTAAACTGATCTCGATTTCTCAACTCGATAGCATGCTCACACAGTTACCTACTGTCAACGAAGCTATTGATTTGATCTTCATGGAAGAAGTTGAAAAACAATTACACAAAGAATAGTAAGAAAGCGCCGCGTATGAAAAAATTCTTCTCCCTGTTACTGGTTTCAATTTTATTTTCATTATCCGGATACAGCCAGTGTGTCCCTGATACTTCTATTACTCATAATGTAACCGGGATTTACCCCGACAGTGCTACCGGTTTACCACACGCATTTGTTGGTTCGGCTTATGTGACAGATATACATCTTTGTGTTCCTGCAACCACAACTTATGCAGGACAAAGCGTGACAGTCGATTCGGTAAGGGTAACAGCTGTAACCGGGCTTCCTTCCGGGTTTACTTATTCTTGTACTCCTTCAAATTGTATTTTCCCGGGAGGTGCAACAAGTTGTTTCCAGATTACAGGAAACGCACCAACTGCCGGAATGATTGGCAATTATCCACTAGAAGTTAGTCTCAAAGTTAGTGGCCGTCTCCTTGGTATTATTCCTCAACAAGTAGACACCACCAATGGTAATTACACAATTGTAATTGATGATAATATTGGTGTTGCTACACTGGTTCCTTCCAGTTTCCAGGTTTCTCAAAATAAACCTAATCCATTCTTTGGAAAAACGGATGTGATTGTTTCTTCTCCTGTTTCTGAGACAATACAAATCAAAGTATCGGACCTTATCGGTAATGTATTGCAAACTCAAAGCCTTCGATTGCCAAAAGGCAACAACACAGTTGCATTGACATCTGAAGATTTGAGACCGGGGATATATCTCTATACCATCACAAATGGCCGGTCTTCCTTCACCCGCCGAATGATTGTTTCCGGCAACTAATGATTTTTGAAGTAGGCATACTTGGCAGTAGTTCTGCAACTCCTATTTATCAACGACATCCTACCGCTCAGGTGATCAATTTTCATGAGCGATTTTTCTTAGTTGATTGCGGAGAAGGTACGCTGATACAAATGAACCGGTATAAGATTAAATTCCACCGGATCAATCACATTTTCATCAGCCACCTGCATGGTGATCATTACCTGGGACTCCTCGGGTTAATTTCTACAATGCATTTGCAGGGAAGAGTTTCTACACTGCACATCTACGGTCCTCGTGATTTGCAGGAAATTATTGATATCCAGCTAAAATATTCCGAAACACTTCTCAGATACCCTGTTGAATTTCATGCTGTAGATCCCGGTAATTCCACTATTCTGTTTGAAGATGATGATATCCGTGTTGAAACGATCATTCTCAGTCACAGAATCCCATGTACCGGTTTTCTTTTTTCAGAAAAACCTCGTCAGCGAAAATTAAAAAAGGATAAACTGTCGCTCTACAAAATTCCGGTAACTGCTTACAACGATTTAAAAGCCGGCCATGACTTTGTTGATGAAGACGGTAAAACTATTCCCAATTCAACACTCACAACTGATCCGCGAAAACCCAGGAGATATGCTTTTTGTTCGGATACAATTTTTGATGAACGGTTGGTAGGAATCGTGAAGGGTGTGGATTTGCTTTACCACGAAGCGACTTTTCTTTCGGACAAAGCTGATCGGGCAAAAGAAACATTTCATTCCACAGCTGAACAAGCCGGTTTGATTGCGAAAAAAGCGGGAGTGAAGCGTTTGATCATCGGACACTTTTCAGCACGATACAAAAATCTGTATCCATTACTGGAAGAAGCCAAAGCGGTATTTCCCGAAACTACCCTTGCACTTGAAGGTGATCGATTCACGATTGAATAATTTCAAATGATACTGATAGCGGATAGCGGTTCTACCAAAACAGAATGGATGCTTGTTTCCGGGAATGAGCCATCACAAAAGATCCGGTCAGGAGGTTTGAATCCTTATTTTCTGGATGAAATTCAAATTGCCGAAATCGTCAATAGAGAAGTAGGTGAGTTATTTCCCCGGAATACAGTTGTGAAAGAAATTTACTTTTATGGTGCAGGATGCGGCACCCCTGAGAAATGCAAAGTCGTCCACGATGGACTGCGCATTCGTTTTGAAGAAGCAGACATTGAAGTACACTCTGATTTATTTGGCGCTGCAAGAGCTTTGTGTAAAAGGAGCAATGGACTTGTAGGAATATTAGGTACCGGTTCGAATTCCGGTTTTTATGATGGAGAAAGTATTGTGAGCAAAGTACCATCTCTGGGATACATTCTTGGTGATGAAGGAAGCGGTGCGTATATCGGGAAAAAAATTCTGAGAGATTATCTTTACGGGGAAATGCCTGCTAAATTAAACTTAGATTTTGAAAAAGAGTATGCCGTCGGCAAAGGAGATATCCTTGAGCAGATTTACCGTCGTCCTCTTGCCAACAGGTATATTGCTTCTTTCGCTACGTTTGCCGGAAAACACAAATCTGAAGCATATATTCAGGATTTGCTTAGAAAAAGTTTTCGGAAATTCTTCACTCGAACAATGATGAAATACCCTGAACATTCATTGTATCCGGTTCATTTCACAGGATCCATAGCCTGGAATTTTTCTGAACTTTTAAAATCAACAGGGGAGGAGCTTGGATTGAAAATCGGTACCATCAACAAAAATCCTCTGGATGGACTAGTAGAATTTCACATTGGTAAAGCCGGATAAATTTCCAATCGAAAAATATTTTTCAGCAAAATAAATTGAACCAATTTTAATTCAGGCTCAATGCATTTTGCTCACCAGTTGACGGAGTTTCCCAAGTTCCGCTTCGAGATTACGCACTGCTATTTTTGAGCCTTCTTTAAACTCAGCATATAAATGCGGAATCTCTTCAAGTCGTTCTCCATCGCGTGCGTACTCTTCAATATTTGTAATGAGTTTCTTCAATTCCTGAAATTCAAAAATCGCGATACTGGATTTCAACTTGTGTGCAACAGCATGCGTGTCTTTCCAATCACGTTTTGGAATGTGAACATTCAGCTTTTCAATTGCTTCAGGAACCTGTTTAAGGAAAATTTCAATGAGCTGAATAGTCAATTCCTGATCACCACCGGTAAATTTATCCAGGAAATCAAGATTCATACCCGGAGTATGTTTCTGATAAATGGTGGACCCATCCAATCGGTTGCCTGCTTTGGTATTCGATTTCTGTTCCTGTTCCGGAATAAATTTTAGCAAAGTGCTGTACAATTCCTCAGGGGTATACGGTTTCACAACATAGTCATTCATCCCGCATTCCTTAGCTTTGATCTTTTCCGTTTCCGAAGCATCCGCAGTCAAAGCAATGATTGGAATATTGCGTACTTCCGGACGCATCCGCATTCGTATTTCACGTGTAATTTCATAACCATCCATCTCCGGCATCTGTATATCCATGAGTATGATGTCGTATTCGTGTTCCCTCAATTTCGCGAGAGCGGTTCGTCCATTCTCAGCGCTGTCAAAATTCTCAAAACCGAATTTCTTCAGCATGTTTTTAACCAGCAGCTGATTTACTTTATTATCCTCAACTACAAACACACGTACATGAGAAAAATCTACCGGCTCCGAAGTATCCGCAATCTGAACTGGAGCTGCTTTCGGTTGATTGTTTCCTAATTTGAAATACATTTCCACCGTAAATTCAGAACCTTCATTCACTCTGGATTTAACGGATATTGTACCACCCTGCAATTCGACCAATTGTTTTACAATGGTCAATCCAAGACCTGTTCCTTCATAACGTCTTTTGTTGTTCTCTGCCTGCTCAAAGCTTTCAAATATTGATTGTAACTTGTTGTCAGGAATTCCGATCCCGGTATCGGTAATCCGGAACCGTACTTTGCAAACGTTATCCTTTATTTCTACAACTTTGATATCAAGTGTTACTTTTCCTTTCTCGGTAAACTTGACAGCATTCCCCATCAGGTTTACAAGAATTTGGTTCAATCGAATAGGGTCGCCCAGTAAAAAATCCTTCACATGATAATCAAGTGTGCAACCGATTTGTATTTTCTTTTCATCCGCTTTTACCTGAAGGATCTGTACAATTCCCTTGATCAGATCGCGGAGGTTAAATTCGGTTTCGGAAAATTCTATTTTACCCGCGTTGATTTTTGAAAAATCCAGAATGTCATTGATGATGACCATCAGGTTATTCGCGGAAATCTTTATCGCGTCAATATACTCCTGTTGTTCCCGGGTAGGATTTGTTTTGCCAAGCAAATGAGCCATTCCCAGCACTCCGTTCATCGGAGTACGAATCTCATGACTCACATTGGCAAGAAATTGCTCCTTCAGTTTGTCGGATAATTCCGCGATCTCCTTTTGTTTCTTGAGTTCTTCAAGATCGTATTTGATGTGAAGAGCCTTGGTTTTTAAAGAGACTTCTTCATTGGTAAATTCCTTATCGAGCTCAAAAAACTTTTTAAAATGCAGAAGAGCATTTTCTGTATCACCGATCTTCTCATATGCTATGGAAAGAAACTGGTGGATTTTCACCAGCTGCGCTTCCATCGGCGATGATTGAGCGATCTTCAGACTCTGTTTCAGTACTTCGATCGCTTTATCGTATTGCGTTAAATCAATGTAAAGGTTGCCAAGACTTTTTTTCAACTGAGCCTTTACCGTATTCGATGCTCCTTCCGAAGCAATGTCAAGTGCTTTGTTGAAATAGGAGAGGGCCTTATCGTATTCTTTAAGCTTAGTGTGTAAAATGGCAAGACTACCAAGTGTTTTCGCACGTGTTTCAGCATCTTCAAGATGCTCCATGGAATTCTCCGCACGCAACAGATAGTACAGAGCTTTGTCCAGATCGTCCATCCAGTTATATGCATTGCCAAGAAGGAAAAAGGAATGAACCATTTCCTTTTTGTTTTTGATACCTTCAAAAATCTTCAATGCCTTTTTGAAATATTCAATCGCGTTGGGATACTCCTGAAGATAAATGTGAAGCTTCCCTATTTCATTATACCCCAGGGCTATCCCTTCAGAATCTCCCCGCTCGGTATTAATTTTCAAGGTCTCCAGAATATAAGTCAGAGCTGATGGAACTTCACCCAATTTGAAATAAACCGAACTGATTTCGGTCAGACAACTCAATTGTCCTTCCTTGTCATCCAGGTCCTTGAAAAATTGTAATGCTTCGTTATAACCGGTGAGCGCGCGTTTGTAATTCTTCTGAATAAAAGAACATGCTGCTTTGTCACGAATGACCAGCGCAATGCCTTTTTTATAATTCATCTGCTGAGCAATCGACAAAGCATCATCAAGCAATGCAATAGCCTGGCTGATATTTCGTCCACGCAAAACCTGCGCACGCTGGATCAATATGTCTACACTTTCAATTCCCATAATTTAAAGCTTCGGGGGACCTGGTAGGGGCCCGGTATGTTCAGCTGTAGTATAGGTCTGAAATACGATTTTGTTACCCCAAAATTCACCCTTCCCTTACACCTTGCCCCCGTTCTCATGAACCTGGGGGAATCTATTAAGGTCGGAAAATTTCCTTGATTTAAAAAGGTAAAAAGACAGTACAATGGATCTCCAATAGATAAGGTTAAAATATTGATTATGAACATTGTGTGTATTAGTTCGGAACCCTTTATAACCCTTTTTCATGGCATGAAAATCCTTGTGTGCCTGAAAAACTGCTTTGAAATCGGCCCTTCCATTCCTGACCAGAAATATCAAAGCTGCTGCTGAATCGAGTATTGTACGGGCTATAATCACTTTCGGAAATAAATCCACCGGTAGATTCTTGTACAACATCAACAGATTATTACGGAAATTCAGATAGGTTTTTCTGGGATTGTTCTTGGGTAAAGTTCCTCCACCGACATGATAAACGGTTGATGCTCCGCAATACCAGACTTCTTTTCCTTCCCTGTGAATCCTCCAGCAAAGATCAATCTCTTCCATGTGAGCGAAGAAATTGGAATCAAACCCATTCAATTCATGGAAGACCGAAGAACGAATAAACATACAGGCTCCTGACGCCCAAAAGACTTGTCGAGAGTCGTTGAATTGTCCTTCATCTTTTTCCAAAGAATAGAAAATCCTCCCTCTGCAAAACGGGTAACCGAAATGATCAATAAAACCACCTCCTGCACCGGCATATTCAAATTCTGTGGGATGTGCAAGTGAACAAATCTTGGGCTGACAAGCTGCCCGTTCCGGATTTTTATCCATCAGTTCCAGCAGCGGTTTTAGCCATCCTTCTGTGACCCTTACATCTGAATTCAGAAGTACATAATACTCGTGTGAGACCTGTTTCAGAGCTTCATTATATCCGCCTGTAAAACCCAGGTTTTTATCAAGCTGAATAATCCTTACTTCCGGCAAATGATTCTTTAGCCATGCTATGGAATCATCCGAAGAGGCATTGTCTGCAACAATTATATCGGCAAGGTCCTGGCTAAATCGAATCACATCAGGAAGAAATGATTCCAGAAAGAATCTTCCGTTCCAGTTCAATATGACTACCGCAATACGTTTTTGTGTGCCTGCCATAAAAAAATTACCCTGCCGGGATGCAAGGTAATCTTAAAAGATTGATCAGAAAAACAGTTTATTCTCTTTGGAATTATCCTTCACAAATTACTTCGGATTTTTGAAATTATCCTTGGTTTTTGTACCGTAAATATCAATGGAATTTTGTTTGTCAGGGTCATTGAATTGCTGTGAACGACTGTGTAATTTGAGCTCCCAGCTCTCATCCTTCAGCTCCCCGTTTGCATCTGAATGAAGGAGCTTGTAGTCGTTTGATACACCGTCAGGATTGTAGAACACAAATTTACGGTTGCTCTGATTTTGAATGGCATAATAATGCCAGATCTCATAGGGAATCGCGTTCGGGTCAATATTATCGCTGGTGATCGAATTCGGTGGCCCATACTGCAGGTAAACCCGGCCTCTATCAGCTTCATAACCACGTTTATTTAAAGTTGAAAAGCTCGCGTTTACTTTGTTTACTTCAGCTTTATAAGCGTTCCAGGCACTTTCGGGATCATTCGGATTTTTTACCGTCCAGAAATGCAGTATGTATTGTTTCATGTTTTGTTCGTCACCAAGCGCTATCTGATTTTCAGCAATCTGTACATCAAGGTTAGATGAAATAGGTGCCAGACAAGCAATGAATTCTTTCAGCGTGTCTTTGTTGTTGATGTTGGATACAAATGAATTGTTGATGTCAAGTGTCGCAGATTCATTCTTGTCGGCCAGTGTTTGTTTGATATTGCTCCTCTGGAAAAAGACCTGGCGGTAAGTGACCAGTTTGTTTTCTTTGTTCCGGACTTCAACGGTAAGCATGTAATTCCCGGAAGCCAGATTGGTGATCGGGATTTCACCAAGAATCACATTGACATCCGCCGGACTCTGTTTTTTATAATTTACCAGATCATTTTGCAACAACCTGTTTTCATTATTTGAAATATAATATTTCACGAGATATTCCTCACTCAGGAATTCCTTTGTCCTGTAAATCTCTGCATAGAATTTCAGACTGGAAATTTCAGGCGGATAAAAGCCCAGGATATAAGGAATGACATCATAACCACTTTTCGTAAATGTGGAGGGTGTCTTTGCAGGGGTATAGGATTCCAGTAATTCAATATCAGAAATACTTACTTGTGAGGAAGAGAAAAAAACCTGGATATCCTGGTGAATTGTATAAGGTGCATCACCTGAGTTTTTATCGGCGATTTTCAGTTCAATATTGTATTTACCCGTGTCCAAAACCACTCTCTGCTGATCTATAAAATCAGGGGACGACTGAGAGGAATTGTCCAGGGCGGGACTGTGCAGATTGTATTTATCAAAATGTACGATCTTATCACCTTTCTTATAGATCCATTGTATTTCAAGGGTCCCAATAAATTTACCCTGAGCATCCGGTTTCAGTTTTACACTGCTCCCTACAATATTCAGATAGGTTTCTACATATGCGGAGTGTCCCGGCTGATCATAGGTGGCATAAGAAAAATAAGCGTTCAGCGCCCCAAAAGACCCTTGATATGAAAGGATGAGGAGAAGGAAGAAACAGACTTTTTTCATGTTCGTGTATTTACCTGATAAAGTTACAAATAATTAATGCCCCATTGCCCGTATTATGAAGCACTTTTATCGATTTTAACAGGAATATGACATATTTAATGCGTCATATTCACGCAATTAAAGTCCTGAAAGGGCAGGGGAAAACATTTCAATTCCCTTTCAAAACTGAGTGACCGATAACCTTTAAATCCTGGGAAGCTTGAGGGTTTTGATAAGCAATGAAATATAACCCCCACAGGTAGATTGCTGTCTGAATAAATTAAATTCCGGCTCCATAATCTTTTTTGCCAGTTGAAAAGGCAATGCCTATTTTTGGCATACTCCTGAACGATTATGGTCAATTTTTTCCTCTTCTTTTTCTGTCTGGCTGTTTTTGTCGTTTTCTATAGTTATGTTTTGTTTCCCATGATACTTGGATTTCTTGCAAATGGAAAAACTTTCAGGCATGCAATAAATGAATCAAGCTCCAGCTTGCCTGCTGTCAGTATCGTAATTTCGGCCTTCAATGAAGAGAGGGTAATCGGAGAAAAATTGAAAAGTATTTTACAGTCCGTTTATCCAAAAGACAAAATAGAAATACTTGTCGGGTCAGATGCTTCCAACGACGAGACTGAAAATATAGTACGGTCAATTGCAGCAACAGATCCCGGAATCCGATTTATTCAGTATGGAGAAAGAAGAGGGAAGCCTTCGGTAATCAATGATCTGGTGCGAGAAGCAAAAAATCCTATTCTGATTCTAACGGATGCCAATGTAATGTTTGAACCGGATACGATTGCTTATCTCTGCAGACATTTTTTTTCTTCTGAAATAGGACTGGTAGGAGCCAATATCCTGAACATCGGGATGAAAAAAGACGGCATCTCCATGCAGGAGAAATCGTATATCGAAAGAGAAAACAGAATCAAATACCGGGAAGGACTTATCTGGGGCTCCATGATGGGACCTTTTGGTGGATGTTACGCATTGCGGAAGGATCTGTTCGCCCCGGTGCCTTCTAATTTTCTGGTGGATGATTTTTTTATTTCAATGAAAGTTCTTGAGAAAGGATTTAAATGTATCAATGAACTGGATGCTATTTGTTATGAGGATGTTTCCAATGAAGTAAAACAGGAATACAAACGAAAAGCGAGAGTCTCCACAGGAAACTTCCAGAACCTGAAGGTCTTTTCGGCCTTCCTGCTGAAACCATTTTCACCGGCAGGATTTTGTTTTATCTCTCACAAGGTATTGCGATGGCTGACGCCATTTCTCATTCTTGTTTCCCTCATCAGCCTGGTAGCTCTGCTGAAGCTTACCGGCCATCCTCTGTTTAAAATTTTGCTTGGCGGAGAATTATTGCTTCTCTTCACACCTGTCATCGACAGCCTCATGGGTAAAGCAGGCATTCATTTACGTCTGCTCCGTTTTGTTTCATATTTCTCCCTGATGAATCTTGCTCTCCTCCATGGATTTTTTAGATTTTTGTTTGGTGTCAGGAACAATATCTGGACTCCCACAAAACGTAATGTCTAAGCCTCAGAGATATAGCATGACTCAATTGCTAAAAATCAGTAAATAATTACATTTGGAAAACCAATCAGCGCTACGTGTTATTTAACTCCATTGTATTCCTGATCTTTTTTGTCGTTGTGACGGTGCTTTATTTTGCACTGGCTCCCAGATTCCGCTGGATTTTATTGCTGGTCGCCAGTTGTTATTTCTACATGTACTTTTATCCGCCGTATTTGCTGATCCTGATTTTCCTGATCCTGGTAGATTACTTCGCAGCCATCGTTATAGATAATGCTTCCACCGAAAAACGAAAGAAAGCCTGGCTCACCATCAGTTTAATTGGTAATCTGGGAATGCTTGCTTTCTTTAAGTATTACAACTTTCTGCTTGACAATGTGGATCAGTTGTGTGCACCGCTGGGTTGGCACAATCCAATGCCGATCATGAATATTCTTCTTCCAATCGGATTGTCGTTCCACACATTTCAATCCATGAGTTATACTATTGAAGTGTATCGGGGAAATGTAAAGCCCGAAAGGCATCTTGGGATCTACTCACTTTTTGTCATGTTCTATCCGCAGTTGGTCGCCGGACCGATAGAGAGAGGAACAACTCTTCTACCGCAATTGAAGAAAAACGACAACCGCCTGGAATACGATAATGTAATGATCGGACTTTCCCAGATGCTTTATGGTTTTTTCAAAAAAGTAGTCGTCGCGGATTCATTGGCAATGTATGTCAACAGCATTTACAATTATGGTAATTTCAATACAGGCTTCACCGCTTTGTTCGCCACCTGGATGTTTGCCTTCCAGATTTATTGTGATTTCTCCGGCTATTCCGATATCGCTATTGGTGCAGGTAGAGTAATGGGTTACCGGATGATGACCAATTTCACCATTCCTTATTTCAGTAAATCTGTAACTGAGTTCTGGCGCAGATGGCACATATCGCTTTCTTCCTGGTTGAGGGATTACCTGTACATTTCATTAGGAGGGAACAGAAAAGGCAAATTCAGAACTTACCTCAACAACATGCTCACGATGTTGCTGGGCGGCCTCTGGCACGGCGCTTCCTGGAACTATGTTATCTGGGGCGGATTAAATGGAATTTATCTCGCCGGGGAGAAAATGTTCAATGTGAAAGTTCACAAACCAGCTATGCCATTTTGGAAAAAAGCGGTATATGCTTTTATTACTTTCAATTTGATTTGTCTCACCTGGGTATTTTTCCGTGCGCATACTTTCTCCAGCGCGATGGGAATTCTGCATTCTATTTTTAGTCCGGTCGATTGGTTCAACCTCCGTATTCAGGATACCAGTATCTTCTTCAACATGGTTTCCATGCTCGCGCTGTTGTTGCTTTTTGATTATTTCATTTTCAGAAAAAAGAATGCGGAGACCTTTTACAAAGACAGCAGCCGTTTGGTATTTTCCGGTTTTCATCTCCTCTTGCTCGTGATTATTTTGCTTTTCGGTGTTTCAGAAGGGGATCAGTTTATTTATTTTCAATTCTGATGCCATGGGAAAAATCAGAAAAATACTTTTCGTTATTGTCGCTTTCACTGTAGGCTTGCTGATCATTGACAGGGTGGTAAATAGTGTATTTGATTATTTCTACAATAAGTGTCTTGTCGGACAAACAGGAGGGAAGATCAATTACTATCTTCAGAAAAAGCAAATGCCGGATCTGCTCATCATGGGTAATTCAAGAGCATATTACATGCTTAATCCTGATAGCTTCAAAGTAAGAAAAGGATTCAATATCAGTCATGCCGGGATGGATCAGGGTTTTCAGAATGGTCTGTTCAGTATTCTCATTGGAAAAAATAAAATGCCTTCGCAGGTATTGCTCCATATCGAACCCGATTTTTTACTAACCACGACGGATGAAAAAGTTGTTTCCAAAGGTGTTCAGCAGTTAAAATATTATTATGGTATCGATCCTGTAGTTACTGAATACCTGAACGAACTTGGACCATTTGAATTTTTGAAATACCAATTGAAAAGTTATCGGTTCAACGGACGCGTGATCAATATCGCGCTCAACTTCATGAGCACGCGCATGAATCCTGAAGCAACCGGAAATGGTTTTATACCCCGACCGGTGACCAATCTTGATAGTATGCATACCGAGTATACCTATAAAAACAGAGTCCCCGGTAATGTTTCTCTGAATAGAACAGCTACGCGTTATATTATTCGTTTTCTGGAAATGGCAAAGCAAAACAATATTCATGTAGATTGTTTTACATCTCCTATGTATTACAAACGGAATCTGGATTATTACAAACCTGCCCGTGATTTTCTGGATTCACTTTTTCAGGCGAACTCCGTGAAGTATATCGATTACGAACGTACACCACCCCTGGATCCCCGCATTCGCGATCCGCATTTCTGGGAAGACTCAGAACACCTCAATGGTAATGGTGCTGCTATTTTCAGCCGACAGGTTGCTGAGGATTTCGGGTATTGAGAATGTTTGATGTACCGTGTCAATAGCGGTCGATTTATTCTCATAAATTAAACAGCCTTCTTGTGTACATTTTCAAAACTGATAATTCAGGAACAATTCTCATTGTATTTTTGATTTATGAACAAAAAATCAAAACTGATAATCCCTGACGAAATTGTAATGAATAAAATTTACATTTTACGTGATATGAGAATCATGGTCGACCGGGATCTGGCGGAATTGTACGGAGTGGAGACAAAAAGGCTGAAAGAAGCTGTCAGACGCAATATGCAAAGATTCCCATCTGATTTTATGTTTGAAATGAATGATGAAGAATTCCGGAATTGGAGGACGCAAAATGCGTCCTCCAATTCCGAAGTTATGGGATTGCGGTATCATCCTTTTTGTTTTACAGAACAGGGTGTAACAATGTTGTCTTGTATACTAAATAGCGAACGTGCAATCGCAGTAAATATCCAGATCATCAGGATATTTACAAAAATGCGAGAACTGCTTTTAACGAACAAAGAAGTGCTGCTCCAATTGGAAATGCTGGAAAAACAGGTGCTGAAAAATAACATAGATATTCAATCCATCTTTTCTGCTCTTAGACAATTGATCAATCCAACTCCAAAACCAAGAAAACAAATCGGATTCAAGACTGAAGAAACTAGCTGTTAACGAAAAAACGACTGATTGAGGGGCGAGGGTCGGGGGACGAGTGCACTAAC
>CAYMMN010000020.1:14510-18008 GCA_964391495.1 uncultured Flavobacteriales bacterium
ACCTAACACCTAACACCTAACACCTAACACCTAACACCTAACACCTAACACCTAACACCTAATACCTAGCACCTAACACCTAGCACCTAACACCTAACACCTAATAACCTGCGATTATCAACCTTTTTCGCTGAACCGAAACTTCCGTAACAAATTCTACAATATAAATTCCCGGCAATAATCCGGCGAAGTTTAATTCTCCGCTTATTCCGGCTTGCTCATAGGTTTGTAGAATTGACCCGCTCATTGAAAGTAACCTCAGTGATGAAATGGAAATTTTTTTTGATTCCCAATGCACTCTATTCTTTGAGGGATTCGGAAACAATAAAAGTTGTGTTGAATATTCGATTACATCCGGTTCGGATAGGGAAGTAATAAGCCCATTAGCATTCGTCCGCACAAGGTATATATCACCGTTATTGTTTGCCGTCATCTCAGTTTGTCCTGATAGAATAAACCCGCCGTCTGCCAATGAAAGCACAGAACTCGTTTTATCTTCTCCATTTGTATTTCCACCATAATAGTTTGTCCATAGCGATGCTCCGGCTGAATCCATTCGATACAATACTGCTTCTGAAGATGCTCCTGTGAATTTTGTGCCTCCGAAAATAAAACCATTATCACTCGTTGCGTCGAATGCAAATTTCGCTTCCGTATCGTACATGTAAAATGGATCATTATATGTTTGTGTCCAGAGTGTATCCCAATTAGCATCAGTTCTTAATACCCAGACATCATAACCATTGAGTGTTCCTGTTTTAGCGGATAGAATATATCCACCTTGTGCCAGATGATGTACACTGTTGATATTCTCAACAGTTCCCTGTTTGTCATAAACATGTGTGTTCAGAAGGGTACCTGCTGTATCATATTCCATCACAATACCCCTGAATGTTCCGCTTAGATAAGCGCCCGCGAGTAAATAGTTTCCGTCGTAATTTTGTTGGCAAAACTGGGCATAGGAATTTCCTGAAGATCCAATTTGTACGGACCAAAGTGAATCTCCTGTCTCGGAAAATTTCATCATTGTCCCTTTCGCGTATCCGTTTACGCTTAACCAGCCACAGGCCAGAAATGAGCCATCATCGTTCTCACTGATATCCCACATCCTGTCATTATTCGGTTTGCGTATCATCTTTGTCCAGAGAGTATCCCCGTTTGGGTCCGTGCGTAAAATCCACCAGTCACTGTAATTCGGAGCCTGTGATGATAAAGAATAAGTTGTGGTTGAAACTAAAAAACCGCCATCCCGTGTTTGTACCACAGCTGATGGAAAATCGTTGGATCCCGGAGCACCATAATTTTTGGTCCATAATGAATCACCAAGAGAATCTACTCTCATCAATACTATATTGGTATAGGCAGTTGTATCAGACGTAGAAATACCCGCAATAATAAATCCACCATCACTGGTTGGACTGATGTATAAGCCATCCTGAAAGCCATCGCCTCCCCATTTTTTCTCAAACGTAATTTGGGCGTTTGTAAAATGTACATAAAGTGAGAGCAGCAATGTTAAAAGTACTTGAACGCGAAGTGTGTTGATGGTTAATCTCATAAGTAATAGAAAGGATAATTTAATATTTTGACGGTTTTAACGCTTTAGAATTTTGACTACTTGTATTTTAGTCCCGGAATGAATTTTAAGAAAATATAATCCGGATGCAAGATGTGAAAAATTCTGCTCCTCAATTTCTGTTCCTTGATACAAAATTTCTCCCGGGCAATTCATAAGTACACAGTGGGATGGATTCGGATCGAGTAAATGAAATTTATCAAAAAACGGATTTGGAAAAACCAGCGGTGCATCAGAATCTAACTGTTCGATATTTACACTCGATGTGTTACAAGGATCTGCAATATTAGAAACTACAAATGGTTCCGCACTAATATAGCCGTCAGTTCCTTTTGGAACAAAAACAGAATATGTACCCGTATCCACGACCTGAATCATTTGTGTGGTTTCTCCTGTTGACCATAGATAGGATGAATGTCCCGGTCCGGCATCCAGAAAATACTGCTGATTGATTTCAATACAAGTGATCACGGGTCGATGCAAATCCCAGGGCAATGTTTCATAATTGAAAGCCCTGTAGGTTTGTAAAGTGTCATTGAAACGTATTTGAAAAATTATATCGCCAGCGGGATTCACTACTTCAAAGGTAGTTGCAAGCTGATCCACCATTCCATAATCCAAAAGGGTATTGCCGTTTGTCAGTCGTTGCATATTGCCGGTCGCTGAACTGAAAAGTCCTGTATCCGGACAATGGCTCCATACCAATGTTGCCTGCATCAGATTTTCATCCAATTGATATTCTTTTCCGGATACAAAATGTCCGGGCTTTCCGTTATCAAGCAAAGTAATGTTGCCATTTGCAAGCCTTCTGCAATCGTGCTGACCGATGAACATGCCTGTATCATTGGTGAATGTAAAATCATTGGATTTTCCTCCCAATCTCCAAAGGATATTTCCTGTACTTCTGTCAATCTTGATGATTTCATTAAAATGCCGAATAGAGGCGAGGATGTTTCCATCTGTATCCTGAGCGATTGAATTGAAATGTGTCCAGTCTACATTAGAGGGACTATTGAGTCGACTTGTATCAACTTCAGAAAAATTGAAGTGATTGATCGCATGCCATTCAAAAACAACATTCTTATTTGCATCCTGTTCTTGTATCACTCCGGAGCGAACCGTCGCGGTGCTGCTTCCGGCACTTCCGTTATTATTGAACCATGGGTATGCACTCAAATCCATTGTAATGTTTTCCCAACCCAGAAGTAAAAAGTGTCCATTGGGAAGTACCTGCATGTCGTGACCATCCTGTATTATTCCATTTTTGCACCTCACAGAATCCACCACTGTGAAGCTGCTGTCCATCAGATAAAATTTATTCTGATAACTGTAGGAAATAAGTCCGTTGTCCTGAATTTTGAAATCTCCTGTATTGTTTCCGGAAACAAATTCTTTAAAGTACACCACATTGCCTTGTCCATCCAGGATCATGTGAGTCGCATTTTGAGCGGGACCTCCTGTTCCTGTACGGATTGGAATCAGAAAATAATAACCGGTGGAAGCAGAGTCCCATTGACTTATGGTGAAGTCCGGGTAAGTCTGTGCAGCTACAAAATTTCCGGATAGTTCCAATAAGGATAGAAGAAAAAAGTATTTCAGGAGTTTCATTGTTGAATCGTGGTCGTGAATGTCTTTGATAATCTGCCTGAACAAAGGTTTATCGGCCTGTCCAAAGAATAGTTTTGAATGAATTTTTAAGGAAAATGCTGTCTTCAATCAGCCATGTTCCTGCATTTAGCGGATACTTTATAGGCGTAAAATAGGAAAAAATCACCGTCGTTCAATTTTGAATTGTAAATGTGGCTTGCTTTCTTATTTTTACAATATCGTTTTGGAATAGCAATCATGTTTTGAATATTGTAAAGTAAATGGGACGAGGGACAATTGGGACGAGGGACGAAAACCCAATATCAACCCTTAAT